>JAGDAM010000003.1 GCA_017959485.1 Clostridia bacterium | reverse complement strand
CCGGATACCGACGAGGTCGCGAGTTCGCCGCGGCGGTCGAGGATCAGGTCGTAGTCGAGAGATCCGCTCGATATGTCCTTGTCAAGCTGCTTGTAGGGCGTACTGGCGGTCTTTGTCTCAATCTTGACTTTGTATTTTTCCTCGACTCTCAGATTCCGGCGCCAGACGCTGTCGTTCATCAGGTCGCCGTTCTCGTTTTCCGCGTCGATGTATTCGGCGGAATAGGTGCTGTTCACCCTCATATAAACGGTGAAGGCCTCTCCTGTGTAGTCCGCGTCCGCGAAGACCGGTTCGGTGACGGCTTCGGTCTGTTCATCCGTGACAACCGCCGAAGTGGAATCCCCGGAGGGGATTACAGCTCCGGTTTCCGGTGCGGTCGTCGTGCCGCCGCCTGTGCCGGCGCAGGACGCGAGGAATATCGCCGCCAGCAGCAGAGCCGTAGCGGAGAGAATTGCTGTGCGCGGTTTGGGGAATCGGTTCATAATCTGTCCTCCTTGCCGCCGGAGCGCGGCGGTCTTTTTCGTGTCAGCGCCGTAACGCGGACATCAGTCGCTGTATTTCTGGTTGATTGATTTGACGAGGCTGGTGATCGAATTGTCGACGTTGCGCAGATAACTGCCGCTCAGCACTCCGCCTATGTTCCCGTTGACGTACGCGTTGTTGAGCGATTCGTTGATGTTGATACCGTATATGTCGCAGACGTCGTACACGAGCGAGCCTTTGACTATGTCGAGCATGTCGGAAGCGGTCGGGTCTTTGAACCGGCGCGTCTTTACGGTGATTTCATAGTAGGCGGGCATGACGGTGTAGCTCGAAACGTACGCCCAGTAGTCGGAAACGTTCGCGACGCGCTCAAGATCGATTACCCCGGGGGAGTTCGGGATGCCCCAGATAATCGAGTAGCGGTCTATCTTGTGATAGTAGTTTTCCTGGTCGCCGTTGTATTTCGGATTCGGGACGAGGCCGTAGTCGTCCTGCATGTCCACAAACTCCGAAGTGAGGTCCATTCCGCCCTGTACGAAGAGATAATGTCCGGCCGCGAAAGCGCCGCGTCCGCGCGTCCAGACGCTGGTGTATCCGCCTCCGGTGAACAGTTCGGCGGATTCCTGATAGGTTCTCGCGTGCGTCTTATCACTGTACACCGCGTTGAGCTGATCGAATACGTCAGAGATCTTGGCGAGCTGTTCGGTTATAATCTGAGTGATTTTGCCGTCGGAGTCGGTAACCGTCGACTGAACGCCGCATCCTACCAGCAGGTGCATATGGTTTCCGTTGGCGGCGCCGGTCTCGGTGATCATTCCGTAGACGCCGAGCTCGCCTGAACCGCGGTCTTCGGAGCAGTTTTTAACGAGAGTCAGGTATTTTTCAAGCGTCCACTGATTCTGATGCACGAGTTCGTACGGATCTTCGAGGTGGAAGCTTTTGACCAGTTCCTTGTTGAAATAGAGGAATCTCGCGCCTGCGAGGTTTCCGGTGTCGACGTCGTTTGGCATCAGGAACTGGCGTCCCTCGATCGCGTATCCTTTTGCGTTTTCGTCCCACCAGGGTCTCGAAAAGTCGACGCCGAGCTTGTTGAAATTATAAAGCAGTCCGGACACCGAACAGCCGGCGAGATCGCTTCTGCGGTCGAGAATCATATCGTACCCGATCGCTCCGCCCGCGACGTCCTTGTCGAGCTCGGTGTATGGAGTCAGCGCGGTTTTGACCTTTATGTGTATCTTGTACTTTTCTTCGACAACCAGGTTGCGGCGCCATACGCTGTCGTTCAGCACGTCTCCGGTCTGATCCTCGGCGTATATGTCGCCGGCGGAATAGAAGGAGTTGACACGGGCGAATACCGTGAAGTCTTCTCCGCCGTAATCGGCGGTATTGAATTCCGGCTCGGTTGTTCCGGGAGTTTCCGTTACTTCTTCGGTCGCGGCCTCCGAGCTTACGGGAGTCAGAGCCGTCGTTGCGGCTTCCGAGGTGTTGTCAGGCGTTTGCGTTTTCTGTGCGCAGGACGCAATCAGAAGAAGCGCCGCGAGGAGTACGGCGACGGCGGCGGGGACTGCCCGATGCGAGGATTTCTTTGCTGTAAAAATCATGAGACCGTCCTTTCATTCCGGGGTATATCTGCCTCTGATTTGGGTAGCGTTCCTTTGATATCGGTACTATTATACATCTATTTGGGCCGCGAGTCAATTGAAAATTGCTTTAATTTGATGTATAATATGGATAATACAATTATTCGGGAGTATTGTGATGAAAGCATTTGAACGGCTTATCAGATACGCGCGGATCCACACCGCGAGCGCGGAGGACGCCTCGGGCACGCCGTCGACCGAAAGACAGTTTGATCTTGCGAACATGCTCGCGGACGAGCTGAAAGAGCTGGGAGTGTCCGACGTTTACGTCGACGGACACTGCTACGTTTACGGCAGGATCCCCGCGACAAAAGGGTATGAAGACGTAACGCGGATCGGGTTTCTCGCTCACGTGGATACCATCCCCGATTTTTCGGGCGAGAACGTAAAACCGGCAGTAGTCGAAAACTACGGCGGCGGAGATATCAAACTGGGGGAGAGCGGCAGAATACTGTCTCCCGCAAACTTCCCGGACCTGAAAAAGCATATCGGGAAAACGCTCGTCGTTACCGACGGCACGACCGTGCTCGGAGCCGACGACAAGGCGGGAATCGCCGAGATTATGACCGCGGCCGAGCGCATAATTAACGGGGACGTGCCGCACGGACAGATTAGCATCGCCTTCTGCCCGGACGAGGAGATAGGCCACGGCGCGTCGCTGCTCGATCTCGACCGCTTCGGCGCGGAGCTCGGATACACCTCCGACGGCGGAACCATGTGCGAAATTGAATACGAGAACTTCAACGCCGCGGGCGCGGAGCTCGTTTTCCACGGATTCAACGTTCATCCCGGATCCGCGAAGGACACTATGATAAACGCGTCTCTCGTGGCTATGGAGTTCAATTCCATGCTTCCCGCGGCGGATATACCGTCAAAAACCGAGGGTTACGAGGGATTTTTCCACCTTACCGGGATGTCGGGCAGCGTGGAAACGGCAAAGCTCAGCTATATAATCCGCGATCACAGCGCGACGGTGTTCGAAGCGCGCAAAGCGTGCATGGAGCACGCGGCGAAAGCGATCAACGAAAAATACGGGGCGGGAACGGTCACGCTTAAGATCACCGAGCAGTACAGAAACATGCTTGAAGTCGTCAGGCCGAGATTCGAAGTGGTGGAGAAGGCGTTTGAAGCCGCGAGAAAAACCGGCCTCGAACCGACCGCGACACCCATACGCGGCGGCACCGACGGCGCGCAGCTGTCCTTCCGCGGGCTGCCCTGCCCGAATCTGCCCACCGGCAGCGGCGGACATCACGGCCCCTACGAATACGCCGTATGCGAGGATATGGACAAGTGCACCGAGCTGATCATCAACATCGTGCGCGAATTCGCTGCCGAGAAAAGATAATAAAAACGCTTTTTACGCCGTCAGCGCCGTGAATAACCGGCGGATACGAAGATGAAGATAATTGCAAACGAGTACGTATATCCGCTTGACGGAGAGTCCTGCCACGCGTCGAGCTTCGATATTCTGCCCGACGGGACGCTGTTCGCCGCATGGTTTCGCGGAAGCGCCGAGGGAAACCGAGACGTCTGCATCTACGGCGCCCGGCGGGACCGCGACGGATGGTCGGAGCCGGTGAGGATTACCGCCGACGACGGAATTCCGCACTGGAATCCGGTCGTCGATCTCCACAGCGGCTGTCTTAGGGTTTACTACAAGATCGGGGACACGATCGGCGGCTGGCACACCGAGATCGTCGAGTCCTACGACGGCGGCCGGACTTTCGGCGCGTCGCGCGAGATGGTCCCGGGTGACCGCAGCGGCGGCCGGGGGCCGGTCAGAAACCGGATTCTGAAACTGTCCGACGGCTCTCTGCTTGCTCCGGGATCAACCGAGACCGACGGCTGGAAATGCTTTGCCGACCGTTCGGAAGACGGGGGAATCAGCTGGACGAGGAGCCGCGATATCGTTATGCCCGCGTCGGGACTTCGCACCGACGTTCCGGCGGATGAAAAAAGAAGGGGGCTTATTCAGCCCGCATTTTTCGAGGACGGAAAGCGGCCGGGGCACGTCGTCGCGCTGATGAGATCTTCAGAGGGCAGAATCTGGCGCGCCGAGTCGGCCGATTACGGCAGGACGTTCGGCGAGCCGTTTCCGACCGCGATGAAGAACAACAATTCGGCAATCGATCTCGACGCCGCGCCTGACGGAAGGATTTTCCTTGTCTGCAATCCCCGCGGAGTGCCGGAAGGGAAGATCTGGGGGCGCAGAACCCCGCTGTCGGTCTTTGTGTCGCACGACGGCGGCGACAGCTTCTGTCATCTTACCGAGATTGCCACCGGCGACGGCACCTTTGCATATCCGTCCGTCAGATACCGGGACGGACGGCTGCACGTCACGTATACCTGGAACAGAAAACTTATTTGCTATTTTTGCGCGGAGGTCTGAGATGTACAACTTCGGTAGGATAGAAGAAAAACGGAAAAGAGGAGAGGTCCTCTTCGGCACGCACGTGTTCTGCGGAGCGCCTTCCCTGACCGAGGCAATCTCACTGATCGGCTTTGATATGATCTGGATAGATATGGAGCACACCGCCATTGGCATCGAGAGTCTGCAGAACAACCTTATCGCCGCCCGCGCGGGCGGAACTCCCGCCTTTGTCAGAATTCCCTGGAACGACAGGGTGCTGGCCAAACCGGTGATCGACATGGGACCGGAAGGGATAATCTTTCCCTATATCCGTTCCGCGGACGACGCCCGCGCCGCGGTCGCCGCGTGCGAGTATCCTCCGAAAGGGGAGAGAGGCTACGGCCCCCTGAGAGCGCTCGACTACGGCGGAATCGCGCAGACCGACTTTGTCGACCGCGTATACCGGAGGATGTGGAGGATCCTGCAGATCGAGCATATCGACGCGGTGAACGATCTGGACGGTATTCTCGACGTCGAAGGAATCGACGCATACGTCGTGGGTCCCAACGATCTTTCGGCTTCGATGGGGCATATCGGCAGAACCGACCATCCGGATATGATCCCTGTGTACGATACGATAGGCAGAAAGATGACTGAGCGGGGGAAGCTCTTCGGGGTCTCGATCGGATTCGTTCCCGAAGTTGTCGGCAGCTGGCTCGCCCGAGGCGCCGGGATGATTTTTGCCGGAAACGACGTCGGATACGTTCACGACGGCGCCTGCGCCGTTTTGGACGGACTGAAAACGCTTGCCGGATAATAAAGAACTGTTTATCGACAAAAGATAATAATTCGGCAGATTTTGGTATTTATCCAAAATCTGCCGAATTATTTGTTGACGTTATATGACTTTATTCAATACCCAAGGAATGCTTTAAGATCCTTGTCGGGCAGAAGATCCTTCTTGCCGAGCCCAAAGAAGAAATCCGGAACAATCTCCAGATAACGGTCCAGAAACTCCTCGTAGCTCCCGGCCTCGAAGCAGTAAGGAGTGATAAAAAACTCCCTGCTGCCGCCGGTCGTACGGTCTCCGGCTGTAACGCTCACTTTGAAGTCGCCCGACTCCAGCTTAAAGAAAACGTAACTTTCAAGATTCCAGCCGTTAAGCTCGATACGTCCGAAACGCGGCTCATATCTTGCCACGGTTTTGTTCTCACGCAGCGCCGCGCTCCGATAGTCGCGTTCCACACACTCTATGAAATCTTCCGCGCTTTCGACGTCGCACACAGAATATTCGCTGTCACCCCGGTATCTTCTGACGAATTCCGGATCACCGTCAACCGGCTGTATATCATACTGCCAGCCCTTCTCGAGCATCTTTCTGTCAAGCCAGCGATAATCTTTCTTTACGTTATTGAACGCTTTTTCCAGATATACGGTTACGTCCGTGCCAAACCTGAATTTCTCTTCGGGATTGGAGCGCCTGACCGTATCGCGCGTATATTCGCAGAGAAAATCGATGAACTCGTCCGCCGTTTTGCCTTCTTTCCAGGGAGTCACTGTGTCCGAACCGTCGCAATAGTTTTTGCCGATCTGAGCGAAAACGTATTTGCCGTGCAGGGGAGCGATCTGCCAGACCGGAGTTTTCTTCCTCATCATCGGCAGAGTGGCCCACGGATACTCCGCGCGCAGTTTTTCAAGCGCTTTTTCGTAATATACGCTGATATCCGTCCCGTATCCGAAAAGCTCCGGATCAGCCGAAGGATTTTTGTTCAGCTTTTTTTCGAGTTTCCTCTCATTCTCTCGTTCCAGCTCCTCCGCAAAGAACCGGTCGGTGCCGAGCGGCGTCCACGCCCACACTTTATCCGAACTGTGGCTCGCCAGCGCCGGCGCGTAAATAAAAGCTCCTCCTGCCCGGTGCCGCCACTTGTTCCATCTGCCCGCCGCCAGACTTCCGTCTTTCATAATCAGAAGACAGTACTGCTCGTTTTTCGGCTTCTTTCTGTCGGCAAACGATCTGAAACCTTCGAACCTGACGCCGCGGACGCCTTCCTCTTCGGGCCCGAGGTTGATCCGGTTGACCCCCTCGGTTTCAAGACTTTCGGTGACGTCGTAGCGATCCAGCGAGTGCCATCTCGCGACCTCTGTCGATTCTATCGAATCGGCGGTTCCGCGTATGAACTTGCCTGTTTTTCCGCCGCTGCTGCCGGACGGATGCCAGCTCCCCGCGGTATAGTCCCCGCTTTTCAGCTCGATCAGACAGAATTCTCCGTACTGAGGCATTTCTTTGCCTGTAATATCGTGAAACTCGTTAAACGACAGTCTCAGCTCTTTATGGTTGACGGTAAACATCTGTAACGTTTTTCTTTCTTTATCCGATTTTCCAGATCACGGTGACCGTATCCGATACCGTTATATCGTCCGGCTCAATATTCATACCGTATCCCGCGCCGTCTTCGGATCCCGCGTCCGTCATTGTTTTGGCGCGCAGCATGCCGCTCACGGGTCTGACCTCCATGCCGATCTCTCCCAGGGAATAGTCGACCGTCTGTATCTCCCCGATCCGGAGACCCGCGGCTGCCGCCAGCACGTTCGCCTTTTCTTCGGCGTCGGCCACGGCCTTGCCGATCAGTTCGTTCATGGCGGATTCCCGATCCCCGACAAAATAGCTTATATTGAATTCGGGGTTCAGTTCGCAGCGCGCAAGAGCGTAAAGAATCCTGCCGAGCCGGTCGTTATCCGAGCGGAACTCAATTTTCATAATGTGTCTGTACCTGTATCCGGCCAGCCGCTGTTTGTATTCATTCCGCTCCGTGTAACTCTCGTATTCGGTGTCGACGTTGAAATTCAGCGTTTTGAGATCGGATGGCTGAAAATCAAATCCGGACAGGAGGGCTTTGATCTTTTCGGTATCTTCGGCGGAATGCTTCAGCGCTTCCGCGTATTCTTTATATATCCCGGTCAAGGTTATTGTAATTCTCGTCATATCCGGACGTACCTTCAGCCGTCCTTTGCCCGTTACTCTGATGGTTCTCAAGATTCATCGTTCCTTTCTTCCGACAGTGAATATTTCTTCGCGGAAATCATTGATGTAATCGCGTGCTAACCGTTAACTCGGTTCACCGTAAACACCGTGTTTTTTTCAAAAACGGAAAACGCAAATCCGAGTTTCAGAAACAGAGGCATATCCTCGTATGCTTCAAAGGACGTTCTCCGCAGAAAATCGGAGACCGTCAGTTCTTCGTAATAACCGTACGGGTTTGCCACCGTTATTTTATCCGCCGGAATATCCGCTCCGATTACCAGAGAGTAGTGAAGCGTCCAGCCGTTTTCATACGGCGCCGCCCACTCAAACGGAACCGGTACGCCGCCGGCCAGACTGTCGTACACCAGGTCGATCAGTTCCGTGTTTTTCAGGTATTTGTGAATGACGGTGACGTATTCCGGAAAACGTTTATTCATCTCGTCGCAGAAAGACCGTCCGGTTGACGTCACCACTTTGCCGTATTCGTTATAAAGCGTTTCCTCGGTGATTCCGCCCCCGTTCCAGGATGAAAACATCTCAATTACCGCGTAACCGCAGGAAACCTGCTGCTTTATTACGTCTACGCCCTGAACGGATACGGGGGTTCGGTATTTTTCATCGGTATATATTCCCGAGATATCGTCTTTAATCGCGTCGGTTCTTTTTTGAAGAACGGCGAGAGATACCGCGGCGACCGCCGCGAGAATCGCGAATAATTCGGCAAGTATTATGAGTATTCTTTTGAAAACTTTCATATGATGCCTCGCAATCCGTCCGTTTTTTCGGTTCCGGCTCCCGGTCAGATGAACGGACGCCTGTCGAGGACTATCTTCAGCGGGACGGAGGTCCTGATCTTTCCGGGAAGCGCCGTCTGCAGCTCTGCAAGGCAGCAGACGGTTCCGAAGAGCATGTGCAGATCGTTCCACGACTCGTCTTTTGCCTGATCGATTGAAAAGAGCATTCCGAGGTAGATTTCCGCAAATCTCTCAAGCCGCTCCTTCCCCTCGTAGAACCTGTGCGGCGATTGGCGCATGGCGCGGGAGAGGGAATAGACGACGTCGACGTCGATAAACCCGCACTTCGCGGCGAGGTTTCCGTATTCCGGGTTTCGTATGCCGTTGTCGATGAGAAATATGCAGCTGTCGATGATCCGCTCGGGGTACCGGAGAGGCCTTCGGGCGTATTCGTGGTTGAAAATATAGTGGAAGCCGCCTGCCATGTAGCGGTGGAGCGAGCTTTTCTTCGGTTCGCCGTTTTTCGCGAAGTAGAAAAAGCCGGTCTCTGGGTCCGAGTGCTCCCACATCCAGTCGAAGTAAAGGTCCGTCCACTCACGGGTCGCCTTTCCGGTGTTTATAAGGCAGGGAAGAATGCCGGCACCCTTGTGCGATTCCGGCCAGGGGTTCTGCCAGTCGACCTCATTCTCCAGAAAGCCGTAAAGGCCTTCCTTCGTCAGTATTCCCTCGAGAGCCGTGCATTTGTAAAGCGGGGACGCGTCAAAAAGCTCGAGAGCCGCGGTGCAGTGAGCGGTTGTGTGAATCGTATGGTGTGTCGGCTCGCGGTACATACCGGTCTCGGGATCCTGCATGCTCTGAAGAATCGAGATCCAGCTTTGCCTTTCCTCAGGGTCGCGCGGGAAGCGGCCGACGGTGTAGAGAATATTGGCGGCGTCGGCGCAGCCGTACTCGTTCCTACCGGTGTTCCTGCCGCCGCCGTTGTCCCAAAGCCATCTGCGGTAGTCGCCCGGGGCGATTTTGTGCCTGTCAACGCACTCCGCGACGCCGTCGATCAAAGAGTCGATATCAACAACAAGCATGGGGATTTACCTCCGATTGTCTCATTAGGGTACTATCGTATCGCATCGGTGAAGCGTCATATCCCGCAGATCGATCGCAACCTGTGCGGGTATGACCACACCCGAACCGTTGTTGAAGGTAAAAACGATATCGTCGGTGCCGTCCGAATCGTAATCGTACAGCCGCACCGTCATTAGCGCCCACCCGTTCATCATATAGATCCTGTCGTCAAGCGTTACGAAATATTTGTACGTTCCGTCACCGTATCTGAAAACGCGGATGCGGGACAGAATCCCTTTTTCGTCGTATCCGGGGGACCGTTCTTTCAGCTCGGCGGTTATCTCATCGAATTTCAGAATATCCGGACTGTCGAGTTTTTCCCTCCGGTTTTCGTAGGTAATATACTCGAATCCGCCCGTCTCAAGCCGGGCGTAAAACTCGCGGACACCTTTATCGACGGCGATCTTCATAAAATCTTTATCCGAAAGAACGCTTTCGAGGACGTTTTTGTCAATACCGCTCAGCAGATTCTCGGTCGACGTACCGAAACTGTCTCTGAGGATGATCCTGGCTTTTGCGTAAATATCGCTGCCGGTTTTATATCTCTGAACAGGTTCGTCGGCAGGATCGCTTTTGAACGAGACAAGACAATTCTTTCCGTCGAGATGTAAGAGCCGGTAATTCCCGAAACAGTAATACTCTCCGTTACCCGCATCGGCGACGAACAGCAGATTCATATAGTACCCGGAAAGGTCGTCGCTGCAGGTAGAGTCAGCGTGCGCGGATAAATCGTCGGAGAGGATGAAAAACAGATCAAGAGCCTGTCTTCCGGTCTTCCACCCGCCGCCCCACACGTTGTCGAGCCGTTCTTCGGTACCGGTGTTATGCGGCCCCCAGGATAATCGTACGCTGAAGTCGTCAGCCGTAATTTTGCTGCTTTCTATCTCTTTCTCTCCGACGGCGCTCGGAATCAGAAAGACGCCCCCGGGGTCGTCCGGACTTCCGTACGGAGACTTAAGATATCCCCAGCGACAATCCGATTCGGTTCCTTCGTCGGAATAATTCTCGATCCGCGGTCCGGTTTCTCCCGGAATGATCTTTCCGAGCGGAATGCCGAATTCCTGCGAACCCTCAATGCGAAAAACAGAGAAATAAATTACCGAGTATAATCCATCCCCGTCGGTGT
>JAGDAM010000143.1 GCA_017959485.1 Clostridia bacterium | reverse complement strand
TCGGCCGGTCTGTCAAGAAAGTGATACCTGCGAAGGAAGATTATCCTGTCGGTCTTGCGCAGGGAGGAGAGAAATCGGTTGAGCTCGCCTTTCAACTCCTCGCCGGAAAGATGCAGCCCGTCCGGAAGACAGGACGACAGTTCCGAGAGGATATCTTCGTTACGTTCCACAATGCTTTCGGGCGATACTCCGAAAAGCGCGGACATCATATCGACGCTCATCCTGTCCGGACGGCGGCGGCCGGTCTCCCATTTGGCAACCTCGCTTCGTGAAACGTTCAGCCGTTCCGCGAGCTTCTCCTGCGAAAGGCCGGACAGCATACGAAGCTCGGCGATTCTTTTTCCGGTATTCACAGCTGTCTCCTCCTTCGGTTTTCGTCATCATTATAACACGGGCAGCCCGTTAAGTAAAGTTCCGAATCGTCACGGACGCAAAAGAATATCCCCCGGCTTTATGAAAGCTCTCCCGTTTTCCGGTATTCGCTCGGGGACATCGAGAAGGTCTTTTTGAACAGTCTTGAAAAATAGTAGCAGCTTGAGTATCCGAGCGAATACGCCACTTCGCTGACCGACATGCCGGTAAAGGTCAGCAGATCCTGAGCGTGACGGAGCTTGACCGAATTGACGTAATCCGACGTCCCGGTACCGAGATGCTCGCGGAAGAGCCGGATGATATACTGTTTTGAGTATCCGAATTCCAGGGACAGTCCGGAAAGCGTTATCTGCCTGGTATAGTTTTTGTTGATGAAGCCCAAAATCTTTGTCAGCGAATCGGGCAGGACCGACGCTCTCGGCAGGGAGGCCGTGCTGTCGTCCGAGAGGGTGATGAGCAGACTCTCGAAGATGTTCGCCGTCCTGATCCGGTCAAGCTCGTGGGTTCCGTGTCTTGTTTCGTCGATTCGCGCAAACCGGTAAAGCGTCCTTTCGAGGGAGCCGGAGACTTCCGTGACGTCCGACACGAAAAAAGCATCCGGCTCACGGTCCCGGTAGAATCGGGTCCTGCGGGATTCGAGCTGGTTTTTTTTCATCCGGTCCATCGTTTCGGCGACGTCTTCGGTGCTCACCGGCAGAATCGGTTCGGCGGTTGAAAAATGGATATAGTAGTACTCGCAGTCGGATACGACGGTCACGCGGTAGCCGGCTCCGGCCGGGATCAGATGGCAGAAGCCGCCTCCGACGGTATAACTTGTACCGTCGTCGAAATCGTATCTGAAAGAGCCGGAGCGGATAAACAGAAGAACGTTCGCCCGGTGGCAGAGACGGTCGCTCCAGCCCTCACGGTATCTGATATGTCCCGCGAGCGAGATTTCGGGACGCGGATCTGTCGGTATTCGGTAAAACATCGCATTACCTCGGTTTAATATAGTGCAAAGAAATATCGGTTGCGTGAATTGACACAAACAATCGCGTTTGTTATAATATGCGTGTGATTATTCACTTAATCATTATAGCAGAAGCTGTCCCAAAATGCAACAATGAACGGGGAAAAGGAACGATAATGAAGAACGAACTGAAACTGCAATTGAACGCCGGGGCTTCCCGCGCGGTCTGGTCGGCGGAGGGCACCGGACTTGCCTGCCGCGAGAGCGCGGATTTCTGGCGGCTTATGGCGGACGACGGCTATTATATCGAAATGCAGATCAAGTCGTCCGAACAGTCGGGACGCGTCGAGCAAACGGGGAACGTCACGCGGGTCACTTACGACCGGCTGGTAACCGATCAGGGAAGGATTCTTGATATCCGGCTGACGCTGACCGTCACCGATCTCGGCGACCGGCTCGTTTTCGACAGCG
>JAGDAM010000142.1 GCA_017959485.1 Clostridia bacterium | reverse complement strand
TGGCGATGAGAAGAGCCGTGGATTCGATGTCGCAGAAGCCCGATTTCCTGATTGTCGACGGCAATATATTCAGAGGGTTTGACCTTCCCGGCCGCTGCGTGGTACACGGAGACGCTATCTCCCCGTCGATCGCCGCTGCGTCGGTCCTGGCCAAGGTGTCGAGGGACCGGATCTGTATCGAGCTCGACGAAAAATACCCCGGATACGGCATCGCGAAGCACAAGGGGTACGGCACGCGCGAGCATCTCGAGGCGATTAGAAGGCTCGGACCCACACCCGGGCACCGGCTGTCCTTCCTGCATCTGGACCACGGCGGAGATGGCCGCAGGTAGACCCGTGAACATATGGACAGACTGAACATAAATCAGCTCGGGACAGTCGGGAAAGCCGGCGAGGACGCTGCCGCCGATTATCTTATGAAGCAGGGATTTTCCGTAATCGGAAGAAACATAAAATACGGAAAGCTCGAGACCGATATCATATGCACCGATCCCGACGGCAGACATATCGTATTCGTCGAGGTCAAGAGCAGGACGGTCCCGGCATCTCCGGGACGCGGAAGATTCGGATCTCCGTCGGCAGCCGTGGACAGGAGCAAAAAGCAGCATCTCGTCGAGGCCGCGAGAGACTGGATAAAGGAAAACAGGCCGTCAGGTCTCTTCCCGAGGATGGATGTCATCGAGGTCTACCTGAGGTCTTCGGACGGCACTGACGGGAACGCCGGAAACAAAAAATTCGAAGTTGAGAAGCTTAATCACTTCAAGAACGCGTTCGGAGTGAATTTTTAGGAAGCCGCGGGTCCCGCACGAACGGCGGCGTCATCAAATCGAAAGGTAAACCGTTTTTATGAAATACTCCAGTACGCGAACAGACCCCGACGATCCCGGCGAAGGCCGGTCGGCCGCGGAAGTAATAGTCTCAGGCATCGCTGATGACGGCGGGCTCTACATGCCCGACAGCATCCCGAGAGTCGGTCCCGACTTCATCTCTTCCCTGCTGCCCCTCGATTACTGCGGAAGGTCGGATAAGATACTCTCACTCTATCTCGACGGTTTCGAACCCGACGAGATCCGCAAATGCGGTACCGATGCCTATTCGGCGCCGGCTTTCCCGGCCGACCCGGCTCCTACGGTAAAACTCAAAGACGGGCTTCACGTGCTCGAACTCTGGCACGGTCCGACTTGCGCCTTCAAGGACATGGCGCTGCAGATCATGCCGAAGCTGCTCTCGCTCTCCATCCCGAAATCTGGAGAGAAAAGGGACGCGCTGATACTCGTCGCCACATCCGGCGATACCGGCAAAGCCGCTCTCGAAGGCTTTCGTGACGTCCCGGGCGTGAGGATCTCGGTGTTCTACCCCGCCGACGGGGTCAGCCGGGTGCAGAAGGCGCAGATGATAACGCAGAAGGGCGAAAACGTCTCTGTTTGCGGCATCAGAGGCAATTTCGACGACGCCCAGAGCGGAGTAAAGAGAATATTCGGAGACGCGCAGACCGTCAGGCGGATCGCGCGAAGGGGATATTTCCTCTCGAGCGCGAATTCGATAAACTGGGGCAGACTGCTGCCTCAGATCACATATTATTTTTCTTCGTACTGCGATCTCGTGAATTCCGGCGAGATCACCGCGGGAGACATGATCAATTATTGCGTCCCGACCGGCAACTTCGGCGACATATTCGCCGGATACCTGGCGACCCTCATGGGGATCCCCTTACGCCG
>JAGDAM010000141.1 GCA_017959485.1 Clostridia bacterium | reverse complement strand
GGATCTTTTCCGCGGAGCGACGTCGATCGCCTCTCTCGTCTCGGTTTCGGTCGTAAGAGCCGTCATATTCGATCTGATCGAAGCGGCGGCTCTCGGCGGATCCGAAAACGTCGGTTTTACTCTTTACCACGTCTGCGCGGCTCTCTCGCTGGTCTTCCTCGTCGTATCGGATATGATACGCCTAATAGCCGAGACCCGCACCTTTACCAAGCTTTCATCCTTTGATTCGCTCTGTACCCTCGAGCGCGTCGAGGACGCCGCCGGGAATTCCTACCGGCTGCATCGCGGAAGCTTCGTCAGAGATTATTTCAAAAAAACCAACCGCCGCGGAGACGGTCTGAAGGCCGGCGTATACGTGATTCCCGCGGTATTAGCAATTGCGCTGATCCTCTTTTTCGTTGCGCTGGCGTCGGGCCGCGGATTCATTCCCTCGCTCAACACCTTTATCTGCGCCGTGCATTTCAGTCTTCCGGCCTACGCGGTGATTGCCATCGATCTTCCTTTCAGGATCCTCAGTCTTTCGCGCACAGGCAGCTATTCGGTAATTCTCAACGAACTTGACACGGCGGAATTCGCGTCGGTAGGCAAGATCGTTCTCGACGAGACCGACGTTTTCACCGGGGAATCGCTCAAGATCAACAAGGTTTCCCAGTGCGTGCCTCACTCGAATATTTTTGAAATCATGTCGGTGACCGGAGCCGTCTGCTCGCGCGTCGGAGGAACTCTCAGCCGCGCGTTCAGCACCATCTCCGAGACCGAGGATTTCTCGGGCGATTACGATATAGAGATCACCGGAGTAACCGAAGGCGGAATCGACGCCGTAATCGACGGAAAAATCTATACTCTCGGAACTCTCAAATATCTCAGCGACCGCGGAATTGCCTGCCGCGGCTGCAACGACGCCGAATACGCCGCTTCGACCCGCGGCGGAACCGTCTTCCACATTGCCGTCGAAGGCCGTGAAGTCTTCAGATTCTTTATGCAGTACGTTCCCGACCCGGCGTTTATCGAGCTGGTGAGAGGAATGGCGGAACGCGGAATAGGCGTCGAAATCAGATGCAAGGACCCGAATCTGTCGGCCCGCTTCATTTCTTCGATGATAGGCGACGAGAGCATCCGCCCCGAAGTGGTAAGAGTCTCGGGTGAACTCAGCGGAGAGAACGGCGGCGCGATCGAAGGCGGGCTCATTGCAGACGGTTCCGAATGGATGTCCGTTATCCGCACCGCCGATTCCTGCCAGGCCTACCGTTCGGTCTCCCGTCTGAACGTCGGAGTTCTGTCCGGAATCGCCGTGATCGGAACGCTTCTTGCGATTATATTGGGGGTAACGGGCAATCTGACCGATATAAATCCCCTGATTCCCGCGCTCTTCCAGCTGCTTGCCGTACTGCCGGCGGCGTTGATCTCAAGACTGATTTCCTGATTTTTCCGCTGTTTGAATGTATTCATCATCCGTTTTAAAGTCGGTATCCAAGCCGGGAAGGTATTCCGGCGGTGAATTCGGGCAGATAATAAAGGACCCGAACGACGTAAGATGCCGCTTCGCCTTCTGTTTTCCCGACAGTTACGAGATAGGCATGTCGAATCTGGGCATGAGGATACTCTACGGCGTTCTCAACCGCGAGCCGGATATCTGGTGCGAGAGGGTTTTCGCCCCCTGGACCGATATGGAGGAAAAGCTGAGAGAACGCGGTATGCTCCTGCGCGCCCATGAAAGCGGCGACGAGGTAAGATCGTTCGATTTCCTCGGCATCACTCTTCAGTACGAGATGTGCTACACTAACGTTCTGAACGTTCTCGAACTGTCGGGAATTCCTCTTCTTTCGGCAGACCGGGGCGAGGATATGCCGATAGTGATAGGCGGGGGCCCATGCTCGTACAATCCCGAGCCCGTCGCCGATTTCTTCGATCTTTTCGATATCGGAGAAGGGGAGGAGATGCTCCCCGAGATTGCCCGTCTCTGGATAGATATGAAAAAGAACGGAGCGTCAAAGCACGAGTTCCTGCTCGAAGCCGCAAGGACGATCGAGGGAGTTTACGTTCCGTCTTTTTACGACGTCAGCTACAACGACGACGGTACGGTCAGGGCTTATACTCCGAAGTATCCCGGCGTTCCCGCGCGTGTGAAAAAGCGGATTGTCCGGGATCTCGACACTATGTATTTCCCCGAGTCGGTCGTTATGCCCTATATCGAGTGCATACAGGACCGTATAATGCTCGAGGTCTTCCGCGGCTGCATACGCGGCTGCCGTTTCTGCCAGGCGGGCATGATCTACCGCCCGGTCCGCGAGAAGTCGCCCGAGGTCCTGCTGCGTCAGGCGCAGACGCTTTACGCGAACACCGGATATGACGAGATCTCGCTGACGTCGCTTTCGATTTCCGACTACACCTGCCTGCGCGAACTCACCGACGGACTGATCGCCTGGACCGACGACAAAAAGGTTTCGCTGTCGCTCCCGTCCCTCAGAATAGACTCCTTCAGCCGGGAGCTGATGGAGAAGGTCGCGTCGGTCAGATCCTCCTCGATAACCTTCGCGCCCGAGGCGGGAACCCAGCGTCTGCGCGACGTCATAAACAAAAACGTGACCGAAGAGGACCTTATGCGCTCGGTAAGCATCGCTTACGGGGCGGGGAAGGACACTCTCAAGCTGTATTTTATGAACGGACTGCCGACCGAGACTCTCGAAGATATAAAAGGCATCTCCGATCTCGCGTCCGCGACCGTTGAACAGTACTGGAAGACTCCGGGTCACGGGAAACGTCCTCCCCTGGTGACGATAAGCGTGTCGAGCTTTGTTCCAAAGCCGTTCACTCCCTTCCAGTGGGAGCCGCAGGACACGGTTGAAACGCTTATGGAAAAGAACCGCTACCTCGGATCGGTTATAACGAACCGGAAGGTCAGGTATACCCATCACGACGCCGAAGTGTCCCGTATTGAGGCGGTACTCGCGCTGGGAGACCGGCGGCTGTCCCGCGCTCTCATCGAAGGAAGACGCCGCGGGTTCAGATTCGACGCCTGGGACGAGTTTTTCGATTACGGCGCCTGGCTCGACGTCTTTGCCGCCGCCGGAATCGATCCCGCCTTCTACGCAAACCGTGAGAAGGGCGAGGACGAAACGCTCCCCTGGGACGTTATCGACTGCGGCGTGTCCAAAGCATTCCTCATTCGCGAGAAGCGGAAAGCCAAAGAGGGAAAAACCACTCCCGCCTGCCGCGAGCACTGCTCGGGCTGCGGGGCGTCGTCCTACGGAGGTAAAAGATGCGTATGCCCGGCGGTGAAATGACGGATTATCCGCTTCTGCCCGAACCGCGTACCGTCCGGCTGAGATTCTGCAAGACGGGACCGCTTCAGTATATTTCTCATCTCGATCTTCAGCGCACCTTCGGCAGAATACTCGCGCGGGCCGATCTTCCGCTGTGGTATACGCAGGGGTTCAATCCGCATCCCAAGCTGGTCTTCGCGCTGCCGCTGCCGATCGGCTGCGAGAGCGTCTGCGAGGCCGCGGACGTCAGAATCATCCGCGACATGCCGTGCGGCGTTATAGCCGGGCGGATGTCGCTCGCGAGCGTCGCGGATCTGCGCTTTACGGACTGCTATATACCTTCCCGGAAGTTCGACGAAATCGCCTGGGCGGTATACCGGATAGATTTTGCCTCTCCCTCACCGGTCCCGGTATCTCCCGGACAGATTTCGGAATACCTGACATCGTCTCCGGTTATGATGACTAAAAAGACCAAATCGGGAGAGAAGGAGATCGATATCGTTCCGCTGATCGGGTCGGTGAACGCGGAGCTCTCGGGAGGATTTCTGTCGGTCGAGGCCTGCCTTTCGGCGTCCGAGGGGGCGACGCTCAGCCCGGAGATGCTTGTGTCCGCCCTTCGGACAACGTTCGGCTTCCCCGGAGAGGACGTCGAATACAGAATAACGCGAAAGATAATTCTTGATAAAGAGAAAAAGACTTTTGTTTAAGGCATCCTCGAAATGAAAAAGACTGTTTTCAAATGTATGATATGTCTCACCGTTGCCGTGCTGGCAATGACGGTGATACTGCTGACCGGATGCGAAGATTTAATTCCGGGAAACAATCCCGGGCAGGGAACCGCCGCGAAAGCGGACAACACTTCCGGACCGGCAAAGACGGCGGATAATCCTTCCGAATCAACGACGGCCGAGGTGACGACAGCCGAGATGACGACTGCCGAAGAAAGTGAATCGACCGCCGAAGAAATT
>JAGDAM010000140.1 GCA_017959485.1 Clostridia bacterium | reverse complement strand
TCCTCCGATACGGAATGAAGCTATCCTCGGATCGTGCCGGATCCGCCCCCAGAGAGCCGCTTTCAGCGCTCCGGTCCCCTTGCCGTGGATCAGCCGGACCGTCTGAAGGCCGGACAGCGCCGCGGCGTCGAGATACCTGTCGACCTCGATCCATGCCTCGTCTCCCGTCATGCCGCGCAGGTCGATCTCGTCCCTGACGACGCTTCTCGACGGGCCCGAGGGTCCGCCGGAGCGGACTTTCTTTTCCTTTTCCGGAGCAGACTGCGCGGGGGCGTCTTCGGCAAGCCGGAGATTGGACAGGGACGTGTTCATTCTCACGGTTCCGGCGGAAACCCGGACCCTGTCCGACCCTGACGGATCGGAAAGAACGACTCCTTCCTTCTTCAGACTGACCACCCAGACGCGGTCGCCCTTTTTAAGAGGACGCGGAAGAACGTATCCGTCGTTTTCGCCCGAATCGGCGTCGCCGGAGGGACTGTATTCGCTCCCGGTGTCGCGCAGACGTTCGCGAACCGCACGCCGGGTCTGTTCGATCGCGTCGGTGGTCTTGTCGGCCGCGGCGGCGCGCTTCGCCTCTTCAAGCCGTGTGAGAACGAACTCGCTGGTGACGCGTGCGCCTTCAACCATCCGCGACGCCTTTTCAGACGCCCGGTCGAGCACCGCCTCGGCTTCGGCGAGCTTCTTTTTCGTCTCCTTCTCGGCTTCGGCGCGGAACCGTTCGAAGTCCTCCCGCTCGGCGGCGAGACGTTCGCTCCTGCGGTCTGCCTCTATTCTCGCCTGATCGAGGCTTTCTATCACGTCTTCGAACCTACGGTTTTCCGAAGATATCTCGTTCTTGGCGCGTTCGATGATCCTCCCGGGCAGCCCGAGACGCTCGGATATCGCGAGCGCGCAGGATCTTCCCGGCGTTCCGATGATCAGACGGTAGGTCGGACGCAGCGTCTCGACGTCGAACTCGCAGGATGCGTTGCTCACGCCCGGAGTGACGAGAGAGAAGGTCTTGAGTTCGGCGTAGTGGGTGGTCGCGGCGCAGAGCGCGCCGGTAGATCTGACCTCCTCGATTATCGCAATGGCGAGCGCGGCTCCCTCGACCGGATCGGTTCCGGCCCCCAGTTCGTCGAACAGAACGAGCGAATCGGGCGTTATCTCCCCTATCATCCCGACGATGTTCACCATATGGGATGAGAAGGTTGACAGCGACCTCTCGATGCTCTGCGCGTCGCCGAGATCAACGAGGACTTTGTCGAAAACGCAGACGGCCGAACCCTCTCCGACCGGGAGAAGAAGCCCCGACTGCGCCATGAGCGAAAACAGTCCAAGCGTCTTGAGCGTAACCGTTTTTCCCCCGGTGTTCGGACCGGTTATCACAAGCGTATCGAAGTCGCCTCCGAGGCGGATATCAACCGGACCGACGCTGTCCCTGTCTATCAGCGGATGCCTTGCTTTATTGAGTTTTACGACGCGTTTACGGCTCTCGGTGCGCGGGGCGCGCGCGTCGATCGACTCGGCGTAACCAGCCTTCGCGAAGAGCACCGACAGCTCGTCGACGTTGTCGCAGTCGTATCTTATCGTTTCTGCTTTCGCGGCGACTTCGGCGGAAAGTTCGGACAGAATCCGCTCGATCTCGCGCTTTTCGGCGATCTCCAGTTCGCGTATTTCGTTGTTCGCCTCGACGACAGCCATCGGCTCGATGAAGACGGTGGCGCCGGACGAGCTCGTGTCGTGAACTATGCCCCGCACGGCGTTCTTGTACTCCGCCCTTACCGGCACGACGTACCTGCCTCCGCGGGTCGTGATTATATTGTCCTGAAGATATTTCGACGACTCGCCGGTCATAAAGCGGGCGAGAGCGTCCCTTATCTTATCGGCTCCGTTCCTTAGTTTTAGCCGGATCGTCGCGAGTTCCGGGGAGGCGGTATCGGCAACCGTGTCTTCCGAAACGATCGCTCCGGCAATCCTGTTTTCAAGCGTCCTGTCGCAGATCAGACGGGCGAAGATACCGTCGATGACCGTCTCGAATCTGCGGTTTGTGACCGAATACTCGGTAAGGGCGCGGCTGACTCTGAGCACCTCCGCCACGTCGAGCAGTTCGCGGGGCCCGAGCGTTCCTCCCCGCAGCGCCATCTCGAGCGAGGGGCGGATATCCTTCACGCTCCCGAAGGGAGGACGGCCCTTCTCACGCAGCAGCGACAGCGCCGCCTCGGTCTCGGAAAGAGACCTACGGACGTCGTCGGGATCGCCGCTGGGGGCAAGTTCAAGGCAGAACCGTTTCGCTCCTTCGGTCGCGGCGAAGGAGGAAACGGTTTCTCTTATTTTATCGAATTCAAGAAGACGAGACGTTCTTTCGTCGGGAAAACTCATTGACTGACCTCGTAATAGTATTTGAGAGCCGGAAAGCCTCTTTCGAGATGCGAAAGCAGGTAGGTCTCCGCCGCGCGGGCGAAGTATTTCATATCACGGCCCTCTGAAAGAGTGAATGAAAAGATCCGCTTCGGATCGGCTCCGGCGGAGTATCTGAACGCCGCGAGAGCGCCGTCGGACAGCGGCATAAGTATCGATCTCGTCCCGAGCGCGTCGGCGGGAACGGCTCCGGGAGGAGCGTCGGGCGGAAGCTTCGGCTGGGTCGCGGCGCAGTCGGGACAGAGAAGTCCGCCGTTCATGACGTCGAGATAGTCAAGTCCGTCGGGCAGGCGCCCGCAGATACGGCAGGCCGAAAGCTCCGGCATATAACCCGACAAAACGGCGGCTCTGATTTCAAAAACGGCTTTGATCTGCGCCTCCGGACAGAGTCCGCGGTCGAGAGCGTACAGGGAATTCAGCCCGAGACTCAGAAGTTCGCCCGCTTCCGTCCCGGGTTCCGACAGTTCGTCCATGACCTCGCAGAAATACGTGGCAAGATAAATCGCGGATATGCTCTTCCCTATCCGCGGAAAGGACTCGGTCACCGAGGCGTCGCGCAGCCATGAGGCGCTGCCGCGCGAGGCGATCTCGTAATTGCCGAAGACAAAGGGGCGGCACGCCGGCATGTTTCGGTTCTTCAGCGAACGGGCGCCCTTCGCGGAAACCGTAAGAGAGCCCCCCGGTGTGAGCAGGGTTATAAGCCGGTCGTGCTCTCCCGAGTCGACGGCTCTGATGACGAGTCCGTTTACCGTTTTCTCACGGTCTGACATTGCGGGGCGTCTCCTCTTCAGTCGCCGTCCTTGAGGTCGCGCCGGTCGAATCCGAGCCGGCGGACCAGGCCCTCGCTGTCTCTCCAGTCGGGTCTGACCTTCACCCAGAGATCGAGGAAGACCTTGCTCCCGGTGACCGTCTCAAGTTCTTCGCGGGCGTAGGTTCCGACCCGCTTTATCAGCTCTCCGCCTTTGCCTATTATAATCCGCTTGTGGCTCTCCTTCTCGCATACTATCTCTGCGCGGATCCGGACAAGGCCGCCGTCCTCGGTGTATTCCTCGATGACGACGGCGATTCCGTGCGGGACCTCGCGGTCGAGAGCGCGCAGGAGCTTCTCGCGGATTATCTCGGAGGCGTACTCGCGCATGGACTGGTCGGTAAGCTCGTCGCCCGGGAAGAACCACTCGGATTCACGCAAAAAGGACGACAGCTCGTCTATCACCTCGTCGACGTTTTTTCCGTTCTTCGCGCAGACGGGCACCACGGCGTCGAAGGAGTGGAGCGCCGCGTAGGAGGCGATAGTCGCGGCGACCTGTTCGCGGTCGGCCGTATCCGTCTTGTTAAGCACGAGAACCGAGGGTGTTTTGCTGTTTTTAAGATATTTAATGACGTTTTTTTCGGTCTCGGAGGGCGGACGCGTGACGTCGCAGACGAGCAGGACGACGTCGCCCTGCTGCATTCCGTTCTCCGCGGAGTCGACCATATAGTCGCCGAGCTTAGTCCGCGCCCGGTGCAGCCCCGGCGTGTCGAAAAAGACGAACTGGTCTTCACCCCGGGTATAGATTCCGCGGACGCAGCGGCGGGTCGTCTGCGGCTTGTTCGACACGATGGCGATCTTCTCGCCGAGTATGCGGTTCATAAGCGTCGACTTGCCCACGTTGGGGCGGCCGACTATCGATACGAATACCGTTCTTTTCATCTGATCAATCCAATTGCAGGCGGCACCGCCTTAATCCAGTTTCAGTTTTTTTATTATCGCCTTCTGCCGGCGGCGCATGTCGAGGTCGTCCTCTTCGCTTCTCTCGTGATCGTATCCGAGCAGATGAAGCGTCGAGTGGACGCAGAGAAAAGCCGTCTCGCGCTCGAAGGAATGTCCGTAGAGTTCCGCCTGAGCGCGCGCCCGCTCGAGCGACACCACTATGTCGCCCAGCTGATATCTTTCGCCGTCGAAGCATTCGGAAAGGTCTCCTCCTTCGGCCATGG
>JAGDAM010000139.1 GCA_017959485.1 Clostridia bacterium | reverse complement strand
GCGAGCCTTAAGGCAATACCGCACAATTAGCGTGCGTGGAATGCCGAGATATTTTTGCGCCAGGTTTGACGGAGAAATCGCAGGAAAACAGGCGGTTTTTCAAGATTTCGACGTCATAACAGGCGCAAAAAGAGCCGTCAAGACGCGTGCGTCGAATTGTGCGGTATTGCCTTAATTTGTCACCTGCTTCCACGAGTTGTCCGCGCCGTCGTAGACGCTTATCTCGCCGAGTCTGCCGTTTTCATCTCCGAAAACGCGAAAATACAGTTTTCCGTCAAGGACGGTCTTGCTGAAAATATCGAGAAGCATCCTTCCGTCCTCGGTCAGAGCCCGGTTCGTCAGATCGAGTCCTGAAAGAATTACGGTCTCCGCGCCGGTGGAAAGATTACGCAAACAGAGGCGGTCGCCGCGGAAGACGACGAGTTTTCCGCGGTAAATCACCGGAAGATCCCCGTTCGCTCCGACTATCCGGGCGGCGCCGGGAAAAGGCGTATCGTCGCTGAAGAGCAGCTGCGGCTCGGCGTTCACTCTTATCAGATAGAGATAGGTCCTCGGGACGACAGGGTATTCGCCAAGATTCCCGGTTGTCAGCCCGTAGGGAGAATAAGCGTAAATCCTTCCCTCGCAGAGACACAGACACGCTCTTGAGTCGGGAAGCGTAGAAAGAGAATAATCCCCGTCGTACGTCATATGAAGGACGGCGTACCTCTCGGTTGCTCCGTCGTCGGAATCGAAATAAACGACTGACATCCACAGCCCGTCGTCCGCGGCAATCAGCGTTTCGTCATAGGTCATCCTGCAGCCGGTATCGAGCATGAGTCTGATCTCGCCCGTCTCAAAGTCTGCGCGGTAAATATTTACCGTCTGAGTATTCCACCCTCCTCTGCCGCCGTCCTCGCCTCTGTAGACGATATGACGACTTCCGCTGTATTCGGCAAACCAGAGATATCCGCCGTGAAGCGCCACCGCAGAGATATGGTAATCCGACAGCAAAACCGGACTGACGTCGGAAAAATCCGCGCCGCAGCTGTATATCCCGGGGTGCTCCTCCTTCGAACCGTCGGAAACGCATCCGAGAAACCTGCCCGGGAAATAAACCGTCTCCCCGTCTGCGGCTCCTCCGCGATAGTAACGGTAAAAGTTGCTAACGTCCCCGGATCGGCTGATCTCGCCCGTCGCGGGATCGCATAAGATTCCGTAGCAGTTCAGTGCAAGAAGATCTCTGCCGCCGGATCTGAAAACCCGCATTCCCTCGAGGGACAGCCCCTCCTCCTTCGAAACGTTCTTATCGGCCGGTTCAAGCTCCGTTAAATAATCATTTTTTACGAAGAAATGCCTCCCCTCCGCGGGATCGGCAGCCGCCGTCCGGGCCGGATCGGGAAGCGGATCCGGAACCGTGACGCCGTCCCTGCGCGTCAATAATCCGACCGGTATCAGAACGGCCGACAGCAGCAGTACCGCCGCCGCGGCAATGGCAAGCCGCCGGATACCCGGCTCCGGCTTCTGCGTATTTACGCGGGACGCCGCGGCGTCCGCTCTTTTTTCGAGTATTTCATCTGTCAGCGCCGGGTCAAGTCCCTCAAGCGCGTTTTTTAACGATTCTCTGTTCACAATTCAAATCCTTCCCGGACCAGACGTTTTTTAAGGTCCGACCTTATCTTCTCCAGCTCTCTGAAAACCAGCCGCCGGCTGACGCCGAGAGCGGAGGCGATATCCGCGGCGCTGTCGCCGCACCAGTACCTGCAGACGAAAATATACCGCCTGCGTTCACTGAGATCGTTTACAAACCGGTTGATCGAGTCGCGAAGACGCGAATTTTCGTATTCCTCCGCGACGTCCGACGGGCTTTCGATAATCTCAGCCAGTTCGTCGAAAGAAGCAGAATACTCCGAGCCGCGCCTTTTTTCGCTGCTCTGCGCCGCTCGCCGGTTTAGCGCGATATTCCGCGTTATCCGTCCAGCGTAGGCGGCGAGAGCGCGCGGAGTCCGCTCCGGAACCGACTTCCAGAGGGCGAGCAGCGCGTCGTTGACGCATTCGCGGCAGTCTTCATCGTCTGCAAGAATATTGTACGCAATCGAAAACAGATAACGGCCGTATTTATTTTCCGTCTCGGAAATCGCCCTTTCGCTGCGCGCCGCGTAAAGGGACAGTATTTCTTCGTCAGTCATTACCGTCTATTCGCCTCCCGTATTTTTTCTTGCACGTACCGTGTTTGCAGAAGCGTTTAAGGTTCGTCCGGACGTCCCCTTTGAGCTTCCTACCCTTAAAGACAGTTTTTTTCTTGTTTTGTGAACAGGTTTCGGAAAAATATTGAAACGTTTTCGAGTGCTCATCTATTATTTGCGGGCCGAACCGCCTCGCTCTCGCGAAACGGATCGGCCCGTACAGGATATTACAGATATTATTTTTTCTTTTTCTTCTTTCCGCCCTTGGTGATCAGTCTGAAGAGCCAGATGATCAGGCAGGAGCCGGCGATAGCGAGTATGACGCTCATCACCCAGCCGCCGCCGAGTCCGATCAGACTTCCGAGCCAGCCGCCGAGCGCGCCGCCCAGAATACCGAGAATGATGTTGCGGAGCAGACTGCCGTCGCTTTTCATAATCTTACCGGCAAGCCAGCCGGCGAGAGCGCCGATAAGCACGGCGACTATGATTTTGATCAACATGTGTTTTATCCCTCTCTTTTTCCGCGCGGCGCGGTTGTCCGCAAAAGCTGCCGCGCGTTAATTGACGTATTTATTATAATCCATTCGAGAGCGCATGTCAATACCGATTGAGAATTATGAATTATGAATGATGAATTTGAGACCTTAATATATTTCGGAATTCGGAATTAATGCTTTTCCTTTTGCGCAGGAATGTCTCGGCCGCGACGTGACCGCTGGGGAGGGAGGGCGAGGGACGCGGTCGGTGCGAACATAGTGCCGCTGGCGATTTTGTCACCCTCATCCGGCCGCATTCGCGGCCACCTTCCCCCGGGGGAAGGTGCGTGTCAGAGGTTATCGGACGGACAGTGCCTCGAACGGAACAGAGAATGAGTCGTTTTCCTTCGATTCTCCGGTAATCGCAAGACGTTTTCAGAGGCGTTCCGCGTTAATAATCGACAAAGGCACTGAATTACAGATGCCCTGTGACCTGCACCCTCCCCCGGGGAGGGTGGCCGCGGACCGTGCGAACACAGTGCCTCGAACGGTTGCGTAGCGACCCATCCGCCCGCGTCCGCGGGCACCGCG
>JAGDAM010000138.1 GCA_017959485.1 Clostridia bacterium | reverse complement strand
TCCCGGAGCGTGATCGAACTGCTTTACTCCGGAAACGCGAAAATGTTTCCGGGAATTATGATATCGGTCGTTTCGGCGGCCGAAAACACCCGCCGGCCGCTGTCTGTCACGCTGCTGACGATGGATCTGCGCGACGAAGATCCGGCGTTCGCTCCTCTCACCGCGGAACAGGCGAAAGCGATCGAAATGGCCGCCGGGCGGAAGAACCCAGACGTGGCGGTTAGGGTCCTCGACTGCGCCGCGCTTTACAGGGAGCGGATAGCCGCGACCTCAAACGCCGCGACCTCCTATTCGCCATACTGTTTTCTGCGGCTCTTCGCCGACCGGCTGCCGCTTCCGGACAAGGTGCTCTATCTCGACGCCGACACGGTGATCGCAGGCGACCTCGGAGAGCTCTGGGATACCGACGTCTCGAAGAAAGAGTTCGCCGCCGTCCTCGATTATTACGGAAAGATTTTTATGGGTATCGGATATTTCAACTCGGGAGTTTTGCTGCTCAATCTGGATATGATCCGCAAGACGGGGCTCTTCGGGCGGGCAATCGGCAAGCTTGAAAAAAGACGGCTGTTTCTGCCCGACCAGACGGCGCTTTATATGACGGCCCGGAAAATCAAATATCTGCCGCGCCGCTTTAACGAACAGAAAAAATACGACAGGCGCGACACCGTCGTGCAGCACTTCACCAAGACGATTATCTGGCTGCCGCGGTTTCACACGAGAACGATCAAACCCTGGCAGCCCGAGCTCGTGTCGGAGGTGCTGACGTCGAGATACGACGGGATAATCGCCGAATGCCTCGAAGAGGTGAAACGCTTTGAGACCGCGGGACCGGTCCGCGGCGACGAAAGGAGCGAAAAACAGTGAAAAAGGAAAAAGTCAGCGTTTTTTACGCGTCGGATGAAAACTACGTCCCGTTTCTCGGGGTCTCGATATCTTCGCTCGCCTTGGGCCGCGACCGCTCGCGCGAGTATTCGGTCACGGTTCTCGAAAACGGGATCCGCGCCGGGAGCAGGGAAAAACTCGTATCGCTGTCCGAGCCGGGCTTCGAGGTGAAGACGGTTGATATATCAGAGAGGATACGCTCGATTGCGCCGCGCCTTCCGCTGCGCGACTACTACAGTCTCGCGATCTACTACCGTCTGTTTATCCCGGAGGCGTTTCCCGAACTTTCGCGAGCCGTCTACCTCGACGCGGACACCGTCGTTCTCGGCGACGTGGGAGAACTGTACGATACGCGCCTCTACGGCAATCTCGCCGGCGCCGTGCCGGACGCCGTCATCGCCTCGCGCACCTGCTGGCGCCGGTACGCCGAGGATTACGTCGGACTTGACAGTTATCTGCTCTATTTCAATTCGGGCGTGATGCTTATGGATCTCGAGGGAATGAGACGCGGGGATATATGCGGAAGCTTCGTTTCGATGCTCCGCCGCTACGGATTCGAGACGATCTGCCCGGATCAGGACTATCTCAACGTCCTGCTTTCGGGACGGGTCAGATATCTGTCCCCGGCCTGGAACCGGATGGCGTGCGACACTTCAAGGTGTCCCTCGCCCGCAATCCTTCACTTCAACAATTTCTCAAAACCCTGGCTCTTCGACGGAGTCGGATACTCGGACTGTTTCTGGCACTTTTGCGACGCCTCTCCCTTCGCGGACGTCATAAGGGGGATAAAGGAAAACGCCGGACCGGAGGCGCTGGAAAAGGCGAAAGAGGGCGAAAGACGGCTGATCGCGACTACCGAACGGCTGAACGAGTCGGAAAAAAGCTTCAGGAAAATGCTTTGTGAAAGGAACTCCGGGGTATTCGCCGGGGGTCGGGTGACCGAGGTTGAAACGGCAAAAAGAACTCGCGCCTGACCGGCAGGCGGTGCTCGAACGGATCGCGCGGTACGAGTCCGAGGGAGGAGACGCCTTTTTCAGGGACGTCGAGGAAGATCCCCCGTACCGGACTCTCCTGCCGGAGGACGTCGACTATCTTCACAAAACGGCGAGATTCAGATTCAACGGGGCTCTGGCGCGGGCTTTCGAAGCGGTCTGCGGACCCGTTGTCTGCAGGCAGTTCGGTCTGAAGATAAAAGGCGCCAAAAATCTCGAACGGCTTCAGGGCGGCGCCGTTTTCACGGCAAATCACTTTTTCGCTTTTGAAAACCAGGCGGTAAGGCGCGCGGCGCTGCTCGCGCCCGGACGTCACCGCTTTTACAAGATAATCAGGGAAGGCAATTTCTTCTTTCCGGGTTTCGTCGGCTGGTGTATGAAATACACCGACACGCTTCCGCTGTCGTCTTCGCTGAAAACGTCGGCGCTGCTCGGCCGTGCGGTCGGTGAAATACTGTCCCGCGGAGATTTTATCCTGATATATCCCGAGCAGGCGATGTGGTGGAACTACGACAAACCGCGCCCGCTGCGCCCCGGCGCGTATTACTACGCCGCGTCAAACTCGG
>JAGDAM010000137.1 GCA_017959485.1 Clostridia bacterium | reverse complement strand
GACGGGAACGCGCAGCGACTCATGACCGTGTTCAGGGAGCTGACCGGAAAAGAAGACGCAAAGCCCTATTATATGACGGGCGGCACCTACGCGAAATATCTGCCGCACGCCTACGCGACCGGAGTGTCGTTCGGCGATTACCGTTCGACGCTCGGCCTTCCCGCGGGGCACGGCGGAGCGCACGAGGCCGACGAGGCCCTGGGCGTCGAGGCATATACCAGGGGCGCCGGGATACTGTCCGCGATAGTGCTGGATATGGCGGAATAAAACGCCGAACAAAAAGAAACAACGGGGCCGTAAAAAAGTCTGATGACTCTTTACGGCCCTTTTGTTATTGGGTCAAAGTTCGCGGCAGAGGCGAAGGTTTAATTGGCGAGCGAATAACATGCGCCGCAGGCGCAAATCATGAACCGAAGGTTCAAATCACGCGCCGCAGGCGCAATTCACGCCGAAGGCAAATCATTTTCCGAGAATGAATTGCCGCTACGCGGCATGATTTGCCTCTGCCGTGAATTGCCGCTTCGCAGCATGATCCGTCAGTTCGCGAACGCGTCGTTGATCGCCCTGACGGCTCTTGCCGCGGGATTCTTGAAACTGTTAAGGCAATACCGCACAATTAGCGTGTGCAGATTGCCGAGATGATTTTTTGTCTGTTTTTGTTGAGAAATCGCAGCAATACAGGCGGTATTGCAAGATTTCGACGCGGAAACAGGCGGAAAATCGGCCGGCAAGATGTGCGCGTCGAATTGTGCGGTATTGCCTTAAAATATCTTCAGAGAATACTGTTCAGTTCGGACGCGGACCGCCCGCATCTTTCCAGGTGTTCCGCGAACACTTTTACGTAAAGTTCTTTGTTCTCGAGAAACGACATCCCGTGCGGGGCGTTGTCCACCTCGACGAGTTTTATCATTTCGGGATTCGCTTCGCGGATCCGGCGGCTCATTTCGGTCGGGACGAAACTGTCGGCCTTTCCGTGAATGATCGTGACCGGCACCTTGAGCTTGGGAGCGGACGCGATCGCCGAAGCCGAATCGACGTCGAACCCGCCGAAGACCCGGGCCGAAAGCCGGATGAAAGGTCCGGCCAGCTTTCCGAGCGGAGACATCTCGCGCGCGGTCTTCGAGATTATTTCATACGGGGAGGAGTAGGGGCAGTCGGCGAAGATTCCGCGCACCTCGGGCGGCAGGTCGAGCCCTCCCGCCGTCAGCACCGTCGCGGCTCCCATCGAGACGCCGCAGAGGTACACCGGCGTCCCCTTCCCGTATCTGTCAAGTATATAATCGATCCAGGTCAGGACGTCCCGGCTTTCCTTCGCGCCGAAGGTGATCGTTCTCCCCTCCGATTCGCCGTGGGCGCGGTGATCGACGAGAAGCACATTGTCGCCGGTTTCGAGCGCGAGCCCGAGGCCGCCGCTGAAATCGCGTATCCCGTTCCCGCGGTATCCGTGAAAGAGGATGTGAAAGGGAGCGCCTTCCTTCCGGTAATAGATCCGTCCGAACAGGCGCAGACCGTCGTAAGATTCGGTGTATACCGGATCGAAAGGTATCTTTTTCGCCCCGTCAATAAGCGAGTGTATCGTTTCTTTGTACCGCTCGTATTCCTCTCCGGTCATGATCCGGTAGGTCGCCGCGTCTCCGCGGTTGTTGCCGCGCCCGAACGCCGCAAAGTATATGTAGAGGGTGAGCCCGAGCAGGAAAAGAAGACAGACGCCCGCGACGCATCCGATAATAACTAAAGGCATTTATGTTTCCTCCCGCGCCTGGGCGCCGTAATAGTCTATCCTGCGGCTTTTATCGAAAAGGGGCGGATAGGGGTTCTGTTCGGGTGAGATTCCGGCGAGCCGGCAGACCGCTTCGTGCGCCGCGACGGTGAGCCGTTTTTCGGCCTCGCGGCGGGGAAGAGAGAGGTCGGGCAGGAGCGGCTCGCCGACGGTCAGCGTAAAGAGCGCCTTCTGGCGGAAGATCTTTTTCCGGATAAAGCCGGGTTCCCGGTAGGAGAACGCCAGCGGGAGGACCGGCTTTTCGCACGAGCAGGCGAAATAGGACGCGCCGTTTTTAAAGGGACGGATCGGACGGTAGTACTCCCACATGCTGCCCTCGGGATAGACGTGCAGCCAGCCGCCTTTTCCGACAAGATCCTTCACGGCGGAGGCGAAGGCGGCGGTAGCTTTCGGACTGCCCTCGGGAACCGGGATGCCTCCGACTCCGCGCATCAGTCCGCGGTTCTCGCCGCGCATGTTTTTCGCCCATACGAGAATGTTCGGACGGCGCGGCCGGAGAGCGTACATGACCGCCATAAAGTCCCACAAATGCACGTGGTTGCATACCGACACGAAGCCGCCTTCGAGCAGTTCTTTGTGTTTTTTTAGATTATCGCGCCCTCTGACGCGCAGGCCGAGGCGCACCCGCATAACCGGATTGCCCGCGACGGCGAGCAGCAGGCGGAAAAATCTCCGGTATCTGCGCGTCGGCGCGGAGTCGTCGACGTAACGGTAGTCGGCGTCGAAAACAGTCCCGTCGTCTTTTCTGACGACGAGATAGTGCTCATCGGTATATTCGCCGAAAGGGTATTCGGTCGGTTTCGGGTCAAAGCCCGGCAGTTTTATCTCTTTCAAGCGCGTAATCCTTTCACAGCGAGAGAAGTACGATCGAGGCGGCCGCGGCGGCGATCCCCGCCCACTGTATCTTAGCCATTTTTTCCTTGAAGAAGAGAAGCGAAAAGAGGGATACGGTCACGAGGACTCCGCCGTTGTGTATCGGGAAAACTACGGCGGACGGCAGAAGGGTCAGAACGAACAGGTGAAGCTGCTGAGCGACGCTCGAACCGATCGCGGAGAGGGTAAGGCAGATCCCGCCGGACAGATTCAGCTTCAGGCACCCGGGGGCGTTTTTCTTCTGCGAAATAAAGAGCAGAGCGGCCGAAAGGACCGCGGAAATGCCGAAGGCGATCGCGACGAATTCGGGGTTTTCGGAGGAACCGACGTATCTCGCCTGAAGCGCGAAAGCGGTCCCGAACGAGCCGTTCGAAACAAACAGCGCGACGCAGGCCCGTATGAATTTCCCGCTGAGCTTTCCCGCCGGGCCGGTCGCCGAGAGCATCGCTATCGCGGCGAGCATGAGCACCGCTCCCGCGATCACCGTGAACTTCAGCTCGTCCCCGAAGATCGCGGTCCCGACCGCGGTCGGCAGAAGGATGCCTCCGAAAAGCGCGCAGACCATATAGATCGGATAGGGCCCCGACTGCGCCGCCCTGACTATCGCGATATTGTAAACGGTGGTCGACAAAGCCGCCACCGACGCGAAAAGGAAGGTCAGTCCGGAAGGACGAAGAACGAATCCTCCTACCGCGAGCGCGCCGAAAGCGGTGATCAGAGAGTAATAGATATTGAATACCGCGGGCGCCGCGTCCTTCGGGACGCGGGCCTTTTCGGTGTAGAGCTTGGCGAATATCGACTGCGCCGAGGAGCAGATAAGAAGCAGCGCGAGAAGAAATGCGGGCATAGATAAAACCTTTTCAAAACCTTTTCTAAGATGATTATAT
>JAGDAM010000136.1 GCA_017959485.1 Clostridia bacterium | reverse complement strand
CGCACAATTTAAGGACAGCGGCACTGTCAACACGAGAACCTGTGATTGCACCCTCCCCCGGGGGAGGGGGGCACGTCCGACCGCGTACGCGGTCAGACGTGCCGGGAGAGGGTTGCAGCATTGTTGATGCGTCTTAATAATCGTTAATATCTGACACAGCGGTCACCAATATCGCGAGGTCCTCATCCGTCGGCTCCGCCGACGCCTTATCCAGCCGGGGAATCCATTGTCTGAGACAATCCACTCGACAGTGCCGCTGGCGTTCCCGCAACCCTCATCCGTCACGGTCGTCCGGCAAAGACGGCCGCCGTGCCACATTCCCCCGGGGGAAGGTGCAGGTCAGAGGTTACCTGACTGAATGTGCCTCTGTCCTAACATAGCGAAAACCGTTCGCAAAAGGCGGACGGACAATCACCGATACGGCGGACGGCACAATGCTCGCCACTGCAGCGCAAATATCAATAATTATAGGCGATTAATCGTTCTTAATTGTTATTATTTCCTCGTCCCACATCTTCGGAGGTTCGTATCCGAGAAGAGTGACGACGGTCGCGGCGACGTTCGATAAACCGAACTTTCCCTCGTCGGGTTTGACCGTGATCCTGCCCTCGCCCGTCGCGTCGTATACGAAGCAGGGAACCGGGTTGAGGGTGTGCGAGGTTTTGGCCTTGAAGCTTCCGTCGGGATTCAGCTTCGGCTGTTTGGTCTTCTTATCGAACTCAGCCATCTCGTCGGCGTTGCCGTGGTCGGCGGTGATGATCGCTACTCCGCCGAGTCTGTCGACGACGCGAAGTATGCGCTCAAGCTGCAGATCGAGCGCTTCCATGGCGCATATGGTGGCCTCGAGAGAACCGGTGTGTCCGACCATGTCGCCGTTCGGGAAATTGACGCGCAGAAAACGGTATTTACCCGAATCAAGCTCGGAAATCAGCCGGTCTGTGATCTCGGCGCACTTCATCCAGGGGCGCTGTTCGAAGGGAACGACGTCGGACGGGATCTCGACGTAGGTCTCAAGTTCGTCAGAAAACTTGCCGGAGCGGTTGCCGTTCCAGAAATAGGTGACGTGGCCGTATTTCTGCGTTTCCGACATCGCGAACTGCGGAATTCCGGTACCGGCGAGATATTCGCCGAGGGTGTTGGTTATCTCGGGCGGATTGACGAGATATCTCTTCGGGATATGCAGGTCTCCGTCGTACTCGAGCATTCCGGAGTAGACTACCTTCGGGAATCTCACTCTGTCGAATTTGTCGAACTCTCCCTCGGGGGTGTCGAAGGTGCGCGAGATCTCGAGAGCGCGGTCGCCGCGGAAGTTGAAGAAGACGAAGCTGTCTCCGTCCTCGACGGTTCCAACCGGGCGTCCGTTTTCAGCGATAACGAAGGCGGGAAGATCCTGGTCGATCACGCCGAACTCTTTTCTGTATGATGTGATAGCTTCCTCGGCAGAAGCGAACTGTCTGCCCTCGCCGAGAACGTGGGTGCGCCAGCCGCGCTCGACCATCGACCAGTCGGCTTCGTATCTGTCCATGGTGATCTTCATGCGGCCGCCGCCGGACGCGATCTTCGCGTCGAAGGAGCCGTCGCGAAGCGACGCGAGGAAGTCCTCGAAGGGAAGCACGTAATCGAGAGCGCTGGTCTCTCCGACGTCGCGTCCGTCGAGCAGGATATGTATTCTGACGCGTGCGACGCCGTCCTTTTTGGCGCGGACTATCATCGCCTTCAGATGATCTATATGCGAATGGACGTTGCCGTCCGAGAAGAGCCCGAGAAAATGGAGCGTGCCGCCGGTGGCCTTTACGTTATCCGTCAGTTCGGCCCACGCCTTCGACGAGAACATCTTTCCGTTCTCTATCGACTGCGACACGAGTTTCGCACCCTGGGCGAAGACCTGGCCGGATCCCAGCGCGTTGTGTCCGACTTCCGAGTTGCCCATGTCGTCGTCGGAAGGAAGTCCTACGGCGGTTCCGTGGGCTTTGAGCTTTACCATGGGGCATCCGGCGAAGAGCCGGTCGAGGGTGGGTGTGAAGGAGCGGGTGACGGCGTTGGTCGGTCCGGCGGGAGCGATTCCGACTCCGTCCATAACGACGACCAGAACCGGACCTTTGACAGAGTATGCGCCTTTGTTGCTTTCAAGTTTTTTCATTTACAGTTGACCATCCATATAAGAATTGTTTTTCCGCTCCATATTATACCCGATTTTTGAGTAAAAAGAAAGTCTTTTCGGGTAAATAGAAAAAAAACAAGCAATACGAGCCGATTTGTGATATAATTAAAGGGTATTCATAAAGAATGTCTCTTAATATGAAAGGATATAAAAATGGCCGAAAACTGCACCCACGACTGCTCGACCTGCAGCGCCGCGTGCGCGTCGAGAAACCAGCCGAAAGAAGATCTGCATGAAGCTCCGAATCAGCTCTCGGATATAAAACACGTAATCGGAGTCGTCAGCGGAAAGGGAGGAGTCGGAAAATCGCTCGTTACCTCGCTTCTCGCCGTACTGTTCAACCGCAAGGGATATCAGGTCGGTATACTCGACGCCGACGTAACCGGTCCCTCGATTCCCAAGGCATTCGGACTGCGTGCCGAAGTAACCGGAGACGAGCACGGAATGATTCCCCCCCGCACGACTTCGGGGATTGATATTATGTCGGTAAACCTTATGCTTGACGACGAGACGCGTCCTGTAGTCTGGCGCGGATCGCTCATTGCCGGAACCGTCAAACAGTTCTGGACAGACACCATCTGGAACGATACCGATCTGCTTCTCATCGACTGCCCTCCGGGAACCGGAGACGTTCCGCTGACCGTCTTCCAGTCTATTCCGCTCGACGGTATTATTATCGTGTCCAGCCCGCAGGAACTCGTTTCGATGATCGTCTCGAAAGCCGCAAATATGGCTAAGATGATGAATATTCCGGTTCTCGGACTCGTTGAAAACATGAGTTACGTGAAGTGCCCCGACTGCGGGAAGGAGATAAGCGTTTTCGGCGAGAGCAACATCGCTCAGGTCGCCGAGAACTTCGGGTTTGATCTGCTCGCCCGGATCCCGATCGATCCGAAGCTCAGCTCCGCCGTCGACCGAGGCGCGATCGAACTTACCGACGCCGATTATCTCGACGTCGCGGCAGACGTAATCGAGCGCCGGCTCGGAATGTCTGCCGGCGAATAAGACCGGTAATCTGTACTCACTATGGTTAACGTTTCGTTTCCCGGACTCGGTATCTCGTTTGAACTGAATCCGGTCGCGATAAAAATACCGATATTCGGCGGACTTGAGATAAGATGGTACGCGATAATCATCATCTGTGGAATGATCGCCGCTTTCTCTTACGCCGCCTACCGTTCGAAGGAAAACGGATTTACCGTCGACAATCTGCTCGACGTTACCCTTTATACGGTTCTCGTCGGTATTATCGGAGCGCGGCTCTATTACGTATTCGCGAATATTAAGGAATATCACAGCTTCCGGGACGTTATCGCGGTCTGGGAGGGCGGGCTCGCGATCTACGGCGGAATTATCGCCGGGGGGATTACGCTGTTTGTCTGCTGCTGGGTATTCGAACTTGACTGGAGATGTGTCTTCGACGCGGCAGCGCCGGGAGTCATGATCGCTCAGG
>JAGDAM010000135.1 GCA_017959485.1 Clostridia bacterium | reverse complement strand
TGCTTGTCTTAATGTCGGTTTGGTTTGTTTTCCTTTCAAAACGGATCAAAATTAAGGACAGCCCGCTGTCCGCGCTCGCCTGCGGAGGACTCTCCGGCCTGCTCGGCGGATTGTTCTCGATGAGCGGGCCTCCCGCCGTCGTCTCTTTTCTCGAGTCGTCGAAGGGTGACAATCTGCGCTATCTCGGCACGATACAGGCCTATTTTCTGATCACAAACGCTTTTTCCTGCGTCGTGAAGGCGTCGAACGGGTTTCTGACCCGGGAGGTCGCCGTCCTTTACGCGGCGGGACTTTTGGGAGTGCTCGCCGGCGCCGCGGTCGGGAGTCTCGTGTTCAATCGCCTCGACGGCGGTAAACTCCGCAAAACCGTTTACGTCTTTATGGCGTGCTCGGGCGTTGTCAACGTCGTGACGGGTATAATTCGCTTAACTAATCAAGGAGGATAATAATTATGGCATTATCGGTATTTCAGTTCATCTGTACGTGTATGACGATCAGAAAATCCGGCAACCCCTGGTGGTCGGCGTTTATACCGTTCTACAACAACTACATTTTGTTTAAGATGGCAAAGAAGCCGAAACTCTTCCGGATCTATCTGCCGCTTCAGATAGTATTCAGCATTCTGTTTATTGCATTCTACGTCGCTTATTTCACCTTTTTCATGTCTCTGATCATGGGAATGATGTTCACCGACCCGGAAGAGCTCTGGGATTCTTTTGCGCAGACGGTTTCCGGCAGTGTCGGATGGCTAATCGCGATCGGCGCCGGGATTCTTCTCGTTTGGCTTGTCTCGGTGGGAATTACTGTTCTCAACGTAATCTGCGATATCGGCATTGCCCGTGCCTTCGGACGGAGCGCGGGATTCGGAGTCGGACTCTTTTTCATCCCGGTTATCTTTTACGCGATTCTCGCGTTTGACAACGCGACCGAGTATCAGTTCGACGTTCCAGCGGACGGATCCGCCGAGACCGGAACGTATTACGCGTAAACGGCTATGAGCGTTATCAGGGATATCGGGCTCGCTCCGTCGGGCGAGCGGAAAATCGAATGGGTAAGACGCAACTGCCCGCTGCTGCGCAGCCTTGAGGACGATTTCGTAAAGACCCGGCCGTTTGCCGGGATCAGGATCGCGCTGTCGGTGCATCTTGAAGCCAAGACCGCCTATCTCTGCCGCGTTCTCGCGAGCGGAGGCGCCGAAATGTACGTCACCGGATCAAATCCTCTGTCGACGCAGGACGACGTCGCGGCCGCGCTCGTTTCGTCCGGGCTCAACGTTTTCGCCTGGCACGGAGCGACCGAAGAGGAGTACGGTTCGCACATCCGCGAGACGCTGTCGCATCACGCGAATATCATTATCGACGACGGCGGAGATCTCGTCCATATGCTCCATACCGAGCTTACCGGAGAGATTCCCTACGTGATCGGCGGCTGCGAGGAGACTACGACCGGCATCATCCGACTCATCGCGATGGAGAGGGAAGGAAAGCTGGCCTTCCCGATGGTAAAGGTCAACAACGCCGACTGCAAGCATCTGTTCGACAACCGATACGGGACCGGTCAGTCGGTCTGGGACGGCATCAACCGGACGACCAATCTCGTCGTGGCAGGCAAGTACGTCGTAGTCGCCGGATACGGCTGGTGCGGCAAGGGCGTCTCGATGCGCGCAAAGGGGCTCGGGGCAAAGGTCATCGTCACCGAAGTCAATCCGGTCAAGGCCATCGAAGCCGTCATGGACGGATTCGAGGTTATGCCGATGAGACAGGCGGCGGCGCTCGGCGACTTCTTCGTGACCGTCACCGGCTGCGCCGGAGTCATCGGCGAGGAGGATTTCGCCGTCATGAAGGAGGGCGCGATCCTCTGCAACGCCGGACACTTCGACGTCGAAATAGATATGAAGCGTCTGCGCGAGATCGCGGTCGAAACCGTGGAGATGCGCAACAACATCAAGGGTTACACTCTTCCGAACGGTAAGCACGTGTACGTTCTTGCCGAGGGACGACTTGTAAACCTCGCCGCCGGAGACGGACATCCCGCGGAAATCATGGATATGAGTTTCGCCATCCAGGCGCTTTCGGCGAAGTATCTCGTCGAAAACCGCGGAAAGATCAAAGACCTGCTTATCGACGTTCCTCGCGACGTCGATCTTGAAGTGGCCCGTCGCAAACTGTCCTTCCTCGGGATCTCGATCGACAAACTGACTCCCGAGCAGGAAGAGTATCTCAACAACTCCGCAATTTGATAATACAATGAGTATCCTGATAAAAAACGGCCTCGTCCTGCTGAGAGACGGGGCGGGCTGGAAAACCGAACGCCGCCATATCGTCATAGAGGGAAACAGGATCGCGAAGATCACGCGGCGCCTGCCGGACGCCGGAGGATTCCGCGTGATCGATGCCGCGGGCAAACTCGTCATGCCCGGCCTTATCAACGCGCACACGCACGCCTATATGACCCTCCTGCGCAACTGCGCCGACGACCTGCCTTTCTTCGAATGGCTGGACACGGTTCTGCGGTATGAAGCCGGGATGACCCAGGAGGACGTCTACTGGGGCACGCTGCTCGCGGCCGTCGAGATGATCAAAAGCGGTACGACCTGCTTCGTCGATATGACGATCAAGTCGGCGCAGACCAAGGCGGGCCGCCGCTCGGCGGCTGCCGGCGCGGCGCTTGAGTCGGGTATGCGGGCGGTGATCTCGCGCGGACTCGCGGGAGTCGCGGATTCGGAAGAGTCGCTCATGAAGTACGGTCAGGCCGTCGCCGAGATGGAGCTTTTCGCGGACGAGCCGCTCGTCTCCTTCATACACGGTCCTCACGCGCCCTACAGCTGCTGCGCGGACTATCTGCGCAAGCTCACGCAATCTGCTAAAGAGCGGGGAATAGGGCAGACCGTACATCTTTCGGAGAGCCGCACCGAGGTCGACGCCTGTCTCGCCGAGCACGGTATGACCCCGATCGCCTACGTCGACTCGCTCGGCGTTTTCGACGTCCCGGTCATCGCCGCGCACTGCGTATACGCAACCGACGACGATATCCGGATAATGTCTGAAAAGAAGGTTTCGGTCGCGCTCAACCCCAAAAGCAACTGCAAGCTCGGAAACGGATTCGCTCCGGCGCAAAAATTCATAGACGCGGGTATCAACGTCTGTCTCGGCACCGACGGCACCGCGAGCAACAACTCGCTCAACATGTTCGCGGAGATGAATACCGCTTCACTTGTATACAAGGGCGCGGCTCTCCGTCCCGACGCGGCGGGAGCTTCCGAAGTGCTCGGTATGGCAACCGTCGGAGGCGCCCGTGCGATAGGCAGAGAGGGAGAACTCGGAGAGATCCGCGCCGGCGCGCTGGCGGACCTGATTCTCGTCAATCTCGACTGCCCGCAGTTCTGCCCCGCCAACGATATAGTATCCGGACTCGTCTATTCCTCCAACGGCAGCGAGGTCGATACGGTTATCATCGACGGAAAGGTCGTTATGGAAGACCGCCGGCTCCTGACGGTCGATGAGGCAAAGGTGCTGTCCGAGTGTGAAAAAATTGCTCGGAGAATAAGGAAGACGGCTTCGGTTTAGGGAAGCGGAAGGTCCCGGAGCTGAATAAAACAATACCGCACGGGTTCGCGCCGAACCCGTGCGGTATTGCAGTTGCCCTGAAAACGATTGAAAGATGTGTGTCATAATCTGCTTCCCAGATATTCTATCATAAAGAGTAACGCCGCGTTTTCTGTCAAACCGATAACAGAGAGCATTATGCAAAGTCCGGAAAAGCGTTCTTTCCGGTCAATGATTCCGAGAACAAGAAAAACGCCGCAGATGATAGGGCTTATAATCAGGGGAAAAAGAGAAACACCGAGCATCCATCCCGG
>JAGDAM010000134.1 GCA_017959485.1 Clostridia bacterium | reverse complement strand
TGATTGAAATTGAATTGGAACTCCCCAACGGTGAAATTGTATGGGTAAAAGCACCCGATTACATTGAAAAAGGAGCAAAGATTGAAAACATATTCGTGGCAAAACGATCTCGGATACTTGTTGGTTATTGTAACGACACAAGCGCCTCTATAAACGAATAATAATCAAAATATACTATCACTGGACATTATCCTAAACCTTCTCTTCGTAACTTTGGATAATTATAGTAACTACCTTCATTTAACTATTGGCTGAAAGCATATGTGCGTATCTTATAGGCAAAACGCGCGCGGTGCTGCTCGGGGAAATATCGGAGAAACAATATGAAAGATAACGGGAATCATACGGTCAGCGACAGTTTCGGCTCTGTCGAGGTAGATAATTCGGCGTTCTGGGGAGCTCAGACCGCAAGGAGTCTCTGCAACTTCCGGATCGGAAGCGAGAAAATGCCTACCGAGCTGATCAGGGCAATAGCGATGATTAAAGAGGCGGCAGCGTGCGCCAACCATGAACTGAGACCGGGCGCGATGACTGCCGAGAAAAAGGAAGCGATCGTTTCGGTTTGCGAAAGGATACTGACGGGCGAACTCGATTCTCAGTTTCCGCTGAGCGTCTGGCAGACCGGAAGCGGGACGCAGACAAATATGAACGTAAACGAGGTCGTGGCAAATCTCGCCAATCTGGAAGCCGGTCGCGTACTGCTGCATCCCAACGACGACGTGAATATGTCGCAGTCAACCAACGACGTATTCCCTTCCGCGATTCATCTTTCGGCTCTTCTTATGATTGAGAACGAACTGATCCCGGTGCTGGAAAAGCTCTTTGATTCCCTGTCCACGCTTTCAGTAAAATACCGGAACGCCGTCAAATGCGGGAGAACTCATATTCGCGACGCCGCGGAAATGACGTTCGGAGAAGAGGTTTCGGGCTGGGCCGGTGCCGTCAGCTTCGGGATCGACGAGCTGCGCGGAGCCTGCGATAAACTGCGTGCTCTTCCGCTCGGAGGCACGGCGGTCGGAAACCGGATAAACACACCCGAACGTTACTCCGTTTGCGCTACAAAATATCTTACAAAGATTTCCGGAACGAGAGTTTATCCCGCGTCAAACTTCTTTTTCTCAATGTCTCTCAAGTCCGCGGTCGCCGCGGCGCACTCCGCGCTGAAAAACCTTGCGTATGATCTTTCCAAAATCGCCGGTGACGTCAGATGGCTCTCTTCGGGGCCGAGATGCGGACTGTCCGAAATATCAATTCCGGCAAACGAACCGGGATCATCTATCATGCCGGGAAAAGTCAATCCGACTCAGTGCGAGCAGCTGATTATGGTTTGTATGCGGGTTATCGGAAACGACGCGACCGTTTCTCTCGCCGCGGGTTCGGGAAGTTTCGAACTCAATACCGCCATGCCGGTCATAGCTTACAGTTTTATTCAGTCGCTGACTCTTCTGCGCGATTCGGTGCGGTCATTCGGTGAGAAGTGTATCTCGGGACTTGAAGCCGACGTTGAGAAAATGAAAGAGTACCGCGACGGATCCCTTATGAACGTAACGGCTCTGTCTCCCGTAATCGGATACGACCGCGCGTCGGAAGTCGCGAAATACGCCGAAAAGAAGAAGATATCTCTCGCAGAGGCCTGTGAGCAGCTTGGAATATGCACGGCGGACGAATATAAAAAGCTGCTGAAAAATCCCGATCCGGGCGCTCCGGTGCGTCTTTGCGGCGCAGCGTACGCAATAAGACGTGCTCTTCCCGCTGACGCGGAGGAACTGGACAGGATTTATTCGGCGGCGCGCAGATATATGAAAGAAAGCGGCAATCCGTCTCAGTGGGGGGACTCAAGGCCGGATAAGAAGGTTCTTGAACGTGATATAAAACTGGGCAACCTTTATATTGTCGAATGCGGTCAGAGGGCCGTGGGAGCGTTTGCCTTCATCGAGGGAGAAGAGCCGACCTACGGGAGGATCTGGGGCGGCTCCTGGCTGTCCGAGAAACCGTACGGAACGATTCACAGAATAGCCGGAGACGGAACTGTTTCCGGGCTGTTTGATGCGGCTCTCTGCTTCTGCCTCGGGAAAACAGATCATATCCGCATCGATACTCACCGGAAAAACCTGACAATGCTTCATCTGCTCTCTTCGAGAGGTTTTTCGGAAAGAGGAATCATTCATCTTGAAAACGGAGACGAGAGAATCGCGTTTGAACTGATTCTCGGATAACATTTTTTAAATCTACACAAAATTATTCTTGCATTCAATGCCGTTTTGTGATATAATACCTGCTGTTATGCCCCGGAGGGCATAATATGCTGGTGTAGCACAGCCGGTAGTGCAGCTGATTCGTAATCAGCAGGTCGGGGGTTCGAGTCCCCCCACCAGCTCCATAAATGAACCGGAGGGGGCACAGCCCCCTCCGGTTCATTTATCCAGCTGACGCTGGACTCAAACCCCGGACGAACTGAGCCGCGCAGCGGCGAATTCGGCCCTGGCATTGCGCTCCAAAGCAGAAGCGGTACGCAGTAAGGCGCAATGCTGGGTTCGAGTCCAGATATTATATACACCTGACGCCGGAACGAAGAACCCCGGACTTTCAGCCGCGTAGCGGCTAAAGGCCCTTGCTCAGCGCTAACCGGCAGAAGCGATGTCATGTGATGCGCTGAGCTGGGTTCGAGTCCCCCCTTATGTTCGATTATATCGCTGACGCTGACTCGAACCCCGCACGAACTGAGCCGCGGAGCGGCGAATTCGGTCTATGCATTGCGCCCCAAAGCAGTAAGGGTAAGCAGTGAGGCGCTATGCCGGGTTCGAGTCATCATAATGATAGTGATTTTTTTTTTACAAATCTTTCCCAGCTATTTGGTGACGACTCATCCACCGCTTTCGCGGTCCCCCTTCCCTAGCCAGGGAAGGTTAACGTTTTATGGGATTTGGGATAAAGCAATGAGGAGACTGCAAAGCGTTTTTTTAAGTAATAATAGCTTTTTAAAGAATCAGAAAAAGCCGAACACAACTTAAGCATTTATTTAGACTTTTTTACGGCCCCCAATTCGGAACTTGTTACGACTCGCCCCGCATTTTCCTCCCGTATCTCCTCGAACCCCTGTCACGATCCGTTCCCCGCTATTCAGCCGTGTCCTCACCGAACTGCGCCCCATACAGCGACCTGTAGAAACCGTTCCTCTCCATCAGCTCGGAATGCGTCCCCGATTCGATGATCTTTCCGTCTTTCATTACAAGTATCTGATCGGCGTTTTTTATGGTGTTCAGACGGTGAGCGACGATAAAGGAGGTTCTTCCAGTCATCATCCGCGCGAACGCCTCGCCGATCTTTATCTCGGTGCGCGTATCGATATTGGACGTCGCCTCGTCGAGAATCAGAACCGGAGGCAGAGCCAGCATGACCCTGCATATACAGAGCAGCTGCCTCTCACCCGCCGACAGAAGCTCTCCTGAATCGCCGAGCATGGTATCGTAACCGTTAGGCAGCCGTCGGATAAAGCCGTCTGCGTGCGACAGTTTTGCGGCCTCTACAATCTCTTCTTCGGTCGCGTCGGGCTTTCCGAGCGCGATATTCTCCTTAACCGTTCCGGTTAAAAGCCAGGTATCCTGAAGCACCATGCCGAATGACGACCGCAGACTGTGCTTATCGGTCTGAGAGATATCCTTCCCGGAAACCGTCACTCTTCCTCCGGCAAGAGGATAAAAACGCATCAGAAGATTAACGAGTGTAGTCTTTCCGCATCCGGTCGGACCCACGATAGCGATTTTCTGCCCAGGTTTTGCCTCAAAGCTGATTCCGCTCATAAACGGTTTGTCGTCGTAGGAGAAACTCACGCCTTCCGCCGCGATAATACCGTGTTTGTCCTCTTCCGAAAGGACGAAAGCGTCGGGGGCGTCCTCGGGCTCGGGAACCGCGTCTATCAGTTCAAAGAGACGAATTGCGGACGAAAGCGAATTCTGCGCTTCGGCGAGAATACCCGAAAGGTCGTTGAAGGGTTTGGCGTAGTCTCTCGCAAAGGTCAGAAGACTGACGAAACCGCCGATCTCGAGAGAACCCGAGAGAACGATAAGTCCGCCCGCGAGGATGACTCCGCAGTAGATGATACTGTTAACGAATCTCGTCATGGGATTTGTTATCGACGAGAAGAATACGGCGCTGCCCGCCGTTTTTTTATACTCGTGATTGAGTTTGTCGAATTTCCGAACGACCGAATTCTCAAATCCGTAGGATTTAATCTCGAGCGAACCCGCAACGGCTTCGCCTATGACCGAAGTCTCGTCCGCGACAATCTCGGAGGAGCGGCGGAAGAGCGAATAGGTTCTTCCCGAGATAAAAGCCGCGAAGAACATTGAAACAGGCGTCAGCGCGACTACCGCGAGAGCTACCGGGGGACTGATGACAATCATCATCACAAGGCATACGGCTATGCCGAAAACGCTTGAATAAAGACCGCACAAGCCGGTAACAAGTCCGTCGGACAGGCGCTCCGCGTCAGTTATTATTCGCGACAGCAGCTCGCCGTTGCCGCGGCTGTCGATGTACGACAGCGGCAGCGATTGGATACGGTCGAAAGCGGCTTTCCGCATGTTTCTGATTATCACCGAGCCGCCTTTGACCGAAACGGCTCTCATCAACAGATCCGATATCACCGAGCATACGATAAGGATCGGAATCACTGACAGTTCCCGCGCGACGCCCGGAAGGTCGACCGCGTCTTTTCCCGCCGCGAGGTCGATCGATCTGCCGACGAAAATAGGAATCATATGAGAACAAACCGAGAAAACGGCGGCGAGTATCAAAGCGCTCGCAAGCACCCATCTGTATCCGCCGGCGAAGGAAAAGATCCTCGCAAGCGTCCGAATCTTTTGCGACAGAGGTGTTTTTCCGTCACGTTTAGCGAACATCACCGGTCACCTCCGTATTGAGAATCGTAAATCTCGCGGTACAGGGGACATCCGGCGAGAAGTTCCGAGTGAGTTCCGTATCCCGCCGGTTTACCGTTCTCAAGCACCAGTATCCGGTCGCACCCGATAACCGCGGACGGACGCTGAGAGATTATCACCGTCGCGTGCGGGAAAGCGAGTGAGGAAACGTTCTTCCTCAAAGCAAGATCGGTTTTGTAATCAAGAGCCGAAAAGCTGTCGTCAAGGATCAGAAGCCGCGGCTTTCTAATTAGGGCGCGAGCGATAGAAAGACGCTGTTTCTGACCGCCGGAGAAATTTCCTCCGCCTCTTATGACTTCGGAATCCGTACCGTTATCTCTCGATTCGATAAACGAGAGTGCCTCGGCGTGTCGCAGCGCTTCACGCACGTCTTCGTCCGACGCGTCCGGGGCGCCGTTTTTCAGATTTTCCTTTACAGTTCCGGAAAACAGATATGCTCTTTGCGGAACGAATGAGATAATCTCTCTGACTCCCGAAAGAGACAGTTCGCTGACGGGAGCGCCGTAATACAGGAGTTCTCCTGAAGAAGGAGGGTCTACAGCCGCGCAGAGACGCGCGAGAGTGCTTTTGCCAGATCCGGTCCCTCCGATGACTCCGAGTGATTCGCCTTCTTTCAGCGAAAAACTGATTCCGGATATCGCGTCCTCCGACGAACCGGGATATCTGTAACTGACGTCGCGCAGTTCGACGACGGGCCCCTCAAACGATGACGGCGCGGCTCCGTCGGTTCTTTCTTCCCCGCTTTTCAGCAGCGACGCTACCCTTTTGCCGCTCGCCGCGGCGCGCGACAGTGTAAAGGTGAGATTGGCGAGTTTGACAAGTTCGGTCAGAATCTGAGCCATATAATTGTAAAGGGCGACGACCTGGCCCCGGCTCAGTCTTCCCACGTTGACCATTCCCGAACCGCGGCTGATAATAATGATTACCGCGATATTCACTACGGCAAAGGTCATAGGATTCATAAAAGACGAAACGGTTCCCGCGAAAACAGAAGCTTTCTCGTGAATTCCGGCACGGGTCGAGAATGAATCCTTTTGCGTCTCTTCCCTGCCGAACGCCCTGATTACCCTTACTCCGCGGAGATTGTCATCCGTAAGCCGAGTCAGCGATTCAAGCCCCCGCCCCGTCTTTTTCTGCAGAGCGGTGCCCGCCAGGATCAGCGCGAAAACGATAAGCGAGAGAATGAGAACCGTCAAAAGAAAGATTGTGAACATCTCGCCGTCGATCGAAGCCGCCATAACAACCGACCCGAAGACTATGAAAGGGGAACGGAGAAGCAGACGCAGGCCCATATTTATTCCGCTCTGGATACGGTCGACGTCGGCTGTAAGCCGTGTAATGAGGGCGGCTCTCCCGTATTCGGTCTTTGACTCGTTTGAGAGCGCGAGAATATGGCGCAGGGCGTCTCTTCGAAGAGCGGCCGAATATCCAACCGCGGTCCTGGCGGAAAGCAGCTGAGAGAAAACCGAAACGGCCATTCCCGCAAAACCGAAAACGGCGATCATGGCGCAGTTACGATAAACCGCGCCCGGATCGCCTTTTGATAATCCGTTGTCGATAACGCCTGAAACAAAGAACGGGATATAAAGTTCAAGCAGTGCTTCGCAGAGTTTGAGTACCGGCGCGGCGCAGGCCGCGAGCCGGTACCCCTTCAGATATTTTAACATTTTGAGAACGAATATCCGATTATTTTAAAGTAATGTCGCCTTTTTTGACGACAATAATCACCGAATGCGGCTTTAACTGATAAGTCTGCGCGGCGTCGGTGCCCGAAGCGGTATCGGTATCTGTACCGTCGGCCGATGATTCGGTCTCTTCTTCTCCGGTTTCTTCGGCCTCTTCGGTATCATCCGGCTGTTCGTCGGATTCGGTATCGTCCGGGATGGATCCGGAATAGTTGTACTCTTCGATTATTCCGTTGCGGATCATTTCGGTTCTGTATTTAACGGTACCGTTTCTGGCGCTGAGAACAAGGTCGAAAGAAGACAGGTCAAATGATCCCGCAGAGTATTCAACGCTCCCCTGATTGAGCTCGATGAACATTGCGTAATCAACGGAAACCGATTTCATTTCGACAAAAGAGTTGACTCCGTAGATTTCGAGCGTGTTCACGACGACCGAATCGAGCGAAACGACGGATTCGTCGGTCGCTTCAAGCCTGAGGAGCGAATTGGATCTGAAAGATTTTACCGTGAAATCCCCGCCTTTCGCGGTTAATTCGCAGTCGGTATCGTTCAGTTCGAAGTAAGCGGAGGTTACGGACGACGTTCCGTCAAGAAGAATATCTCCCTCGGTAACGATCGACAGTTTGGTAAGATGTTCGGGCTTGCCGATATAAAGGATGACCGATTTCCGGTTGTTGCGGTATCTGTACCAGTGTAGATAATCTCTGAATCCGTTGAAATGAATCCGGAAATTATCGATATCGAGAATATTCTGCCAGGACGCGTTGTCGGTTATTTTCACGCTCGTTTTGGTCTCGGCGTAGTTGTAGGTGCCTTCCGGGAAGTTTACAAGCTCTATTCGGGTCTGTCCGTCGGTCGGGTAGACGCGAACGTCGACGTCGCCGAGATCCATGGAGATCTGAGCGGTCTTTGCCTCGTCGACGGTGAACGTGGTCGTATAGTTGTACCCGGTCTCGGCGCTTCCCGTCTGTGAAAGGATGGCGGTTCCCTCGTTTGCCGCGATGGTCGTCGCGGTAAAGCAAAGCAGAAGCCCCACACAGGCAAGAAGAACCGAGACTATAAGAAAGATTATTGATGTCGGTTTCATCTCTGTGCACCTCAGATCGAAGAATCACGTTCGCCGTTTAGTGTGCGTTTCACGGCGGCGAACAGCTCTTTGGTCCGCCTGAACGCAAGTTCAAGCAGTTTTGCGAGCATCTTCATCGCGAAAGGAATAAGGCGTACGGCTACGTTGTAGATAAGTATTCCGATAAACGCGACGGCTGAAGCAACTACGATTCCGAGACCGATCTCGAACAGACCGATCGGAACCGCCCCTTTAATCAATTGAATCGCCCCGTATACCAGACCGACGATGGCTACCGCGGCGCCTGCGGTAACAAAAGCTATCAGAGCCGCGATAATGAATATCATCAGAAGCGCCAGTACAAGCCAGAAGAAAATGTAGATGCAGACGGCTACCGCGGCGAGAGCGAGCAGAAACGGGAAGCATACGATCAGAATGACCCAGTAAAGCAGTTTCGCTTTTCCGTCGGAACCGCCGTCATCGTCCGAGGCGTCTTCCTCATACTCTCCGAATTCGTCCGAATCGGTTTTCTTCTTTTTGCCGGAAGTAAGACCGGTGAGGAACTTCTTCAAAAATCCGGGAAGATGAACTTTGTCTTCGTAAAGATCCGGAGTGTATTCGTCGGGATCGAAATCGTTTTCGCCGTCTTCCCGGTCGTAACTTTCATCACTGCCGTCACCGTCTTCGCTGTCGTCGGGAACTACCGTGACGTCGCTGTCGTCCTCTTCCGGCTCTTCGCCGTCGCCGGGTTCATCGGTTGCGGAGTCTGTCGACAAGACTGCGGAGAGAGCGGTTTCGGGTTCGTCGTCTGTTTTCACCGAGTCGTTCCCGGTTTCAGGATCCCCGAGAGTTTCGGCCGGTTCGGCGGCTGAATCTACGACACCGTCTTCCGAATCGGCCGAAGCTTCGCCGTCGGATGGCGATGAAGCGGCTTTTTTCTTCATGAGACGTTTGACGGGAGACACGTCGCCCGAGGGAGTATCTGTTTCGGCGGATCTGAGCGCCGATTCTATCTCCTCTTCGGCGGAAACGTCGGTCGCGGACCGTACCGAACCCGCGTCCGGCTCTTCAGCCGCGGCAGCACTTCCGCGCATATCCATTATTTCCTTAACCATATCGGAAACCGAGACCTTTACGTCTTCGATTCCGTTTTCCTCGAAATATCCGATAAAGGGAGCCATTTCGGCCTCGGCCGACTTTTCGTCGAATCCGCGCCGGATAAGCTCGCCTTTCAGACTCTCGATGAATTCTGTCCTTTTCATATAGACGTTTGCCTTTCAGGTATTTGAGGACTCACCAATAAGATTGTTAAAAGAGACTTTAAAAAACGGACATAGTATGCTATAATAATATATATTTTATCACATCGGACGGTATAATGCAAGATGAGAATGAGAAAAAAGAAGCATTCGGCGGAAAGAATAGCCGCGTGTTCCGCTCTTTTGATCAAAACGGAGGGGCTCAATTCGTCCGATCCCGAATCTTTCTTTCCGGAATCGTTACCCGTCATGCTTGAAATCGGATGCGGAAAAGGAGATTTCGCCGAGGGACTTTCGGCAATTCGGCGAGACCGCAACCTTATCGCGGTTGAAAGAGTGGCCGACGTCGCCATGTTCGCTCTTGAAAAAGCCGCGGCGTCCTCGGCGGAACGTCCCGACAACCTGCGTTTTATCATCGGAAACGCCGAGTATATAGGAGAGTGGTTCGCTCCGCACAGCTTTGAAGAGGTCTTTTTGAATTTTTCGGATCCGTGGCCCAGAAAGGGCGAACACAAAAGAAGACTGACGGCTCCGTCTTTTCTCCGGTTCTATTCCAAACTCCTCGTACCGGGAGGAACTCTTTCCTTCAAGACGGACAACCGCGATCTGTTTCTCTGGTCGGTCGACAGGTTCCGGGACGCCGGACTTGAATTCCTGGCGCTGACCGAAGACCTCCACGGGAGCGAATTCGCCTAAGGAAACGTTATGACTGAATACGAAAAAAGGTTTGTCGGACAGGGCGTTCCGATCTGCTACGCGAAAGTTGTGTTCCGGGGCGAACTCCCCGCGCCCGAAGACGAAAGAAAGGAAAAAAAGCTTTGAGCGGCAAAGAAGGACGCAAAAACTTTCCCGGCGGGGTCCTGCTGTTCGACAAACCCGAGGGAATGACGTCGCACGACGCGGTTAACCTTGCAAGACGTGTTTTCGGGACAAGGCAGGCGGGTCACACCGGGACGCTCGACCCTATGGCCTCGGGACTGTTGCAGATTCTGGTGGGACGCGCGGTAAAAGCGAGCGACTATCTCTCAAAACACGATAAAAAATACGTAGCGGGAATCAGATTCGGCGTTTCAACCGATACCGGAGACGCCACCGGCAACTTGCTCAAAGAAGGCGGCAGGATACCGTCTTTCGAAGAACTGTGCGCGGCGCTGCCCGGAATGACCGGAAACCTTATGCAGA
>JAGDAM010000133.1 GCA_017959485.1 Clostridia bacterium | reverse complement strand
GTCGAAAAACCGACGTGCACCCTTCCGACGTCGAAGCTGAGTTCGGACACCGCGACCGACAGTATCACCGCCGTGACCGCCAGCGAGAGGCGCGTTGAGTTCGAGTGGAAGAACCGCTCGAAGAAGGAAAAGGCAACTCCTACGACCAGGCCGAGAAGCAGCGAGGCGACGATTTCGATAAGCGGATTGACGATGATCGAAAACACGTCGACGTTCGAACTTCCGAGCGCCCGCGCTATGCCGAAGGATATCGAGAATACGACGAGTCCGACCGCGTCGTCGAGCGCGACGATGGGAAGGAGCAGATTGGTCAGAGGCCCGTGCGCCTTGTACTGCCGGACGACCATAAGTGTCGCCGCGGGAGCCGTCGCCGAGGCAATGGCGCCGAGGGTGATCGCCATGGAGACGGTGATTTTGTCCGGGAAAAAGAGATGAAGGACGATAAGCGCCGCGTCGGTCACGACGGTTGCGAGGACCGCCTGGAATATTCCGATAACGAGCGCCTTTTTCCCTATGTTTTTAATATCTTTCAGCCGGAATTCGTTTCCGATCGCGAAGGCGATGAATCCGAGAGCGGCGTCGCTTATGATTCCGAGGCGCTCCACCGATTCGGAGCTTGTGAAGCCGAGTCCCGGGACTCCGAGCCGGCCGAGAAGATAGGGACCGACGAGTATTCCGGCGACGAGATATGCGGTGACCGCCGGGAGTCCGAGAGGTTTGACGACGCGCGTCATCGCAAGTCCCGCGACCAGCGCGACGGCGACGCAGAGAAGTGTTTCCAAAAAATCAGATCCTTTCCTGCTTCCCGGAACCGATAATTCGTCCGGTGAAGCGTCTTTAAGGCAATACCGTACGGGTTTGCGTGCGGTATTGCCTCAAACAAGGTACAATGATAGCACAAAAACACCTTACAGTCAATATTAATCTTGCATTTTTTCATCTTTTGCTTGACAATGACGGCAAAATGAGATATAATATGTAAAGCAAATTGCTTTACAGCTGTTCCGGAGTAAAAATCATGTTCGAAAAAGATGTCACAATAGGATATCTTCTCGACTTTTACGGCGAGCTTCTGACCGAAAGAAAACGGCAGGTTCTCGATCTGTATTACAACTGCGACCTGTCGCTCTCCGAGATAGCCGACGAGCTCGGAATCTCGCGTCAGGCGGTACGCGAACTCGCGTCTCGGGCGGGAGCCGAACTCAAGGAGTTCGAACAGAAGCTGAAAGCCGCCGAAAAATTCAGAATAATCGACGCCGCGGCGGCATCCGCGGCGGCAGACCCGGGCAACGCCGAGCTCGTTTCGGCGCAGCTCGAACTTATCAGAAAAACGATAAAGGATTGACATAATGTTTCAAAATCTCTCAGAAAAACTTGCCGCCGCCTTCAAGAAATTCAGAAGCAAAGGCAAGCTGACCGAAGCCGACGTAAAAGCCGGCATGAGGGAGATCAAGCTGGCGCTTCTCGAAGCCGACGTCAGTTTCAAAGTGGTAAAGGCGTTTATCGCGAAGGTTTCGGAAAGAGCCGTCGGCTCCGAGGTGCTCGAGTCGCTTCTTCCCGGACAGCAGATAGTCAAGATCGTCAACGAGGAGCTCACCGCGATAATGGGCAGCACCCAGGCGAAGCTGACGATCGCCTCCGCACCGCCCACCGTAATCATGATGTGCGGCCTTCAGGGCGCCGGTAAAACGACACACGCCGCAAAACTTGCCGCGATGTACAAAAAGCAGGGCAAGCGTCCGCTGCTCGTCGCCGCCGATATCTACCGGCCCGCAGCGGTACAGCAGCTTTGCGTGCTCGGAGAGCAGACCGGGATTCCCGTGTTTTCGCTCGGCACCGACACATCACCCGTAAAAATCGCCGAGGAAGGGCTGAAATACGCCCGCGACAATTTCCTCGATATGGTCTTCATCGATACCGCCGGCCGGCTTCACATCGACGAAGAGCTGATGAACGAGCTGATCGCCATCAAGGAAAAAACCAAACCGCACGAGATACTGCTCACAGTCGACGCGATGATCGGTCAGGACGCCGTCAACGTCGCCGAAAAATTCAACGAGCTGCTCGATATCACCGGAGTGATACTCACCAAGCTCGACGGAGACACCCGCGGCGGCGCCGCGCTCTCGGTCAGATACGTCACCGGAAAGCCGATCAAATTCGTCGGAACCGGCGAAAAGCTCGACGCGATCGAGCCCTTTTATCCCGACAGAATGGCGTCGCGTATACTCGGAATGGGCGACGTTCTCTCGCTCATCGAAAGAGCGGAGCAGGTATACGACGAAAAGCAGGCTGCCGAACTGGAGCGGAAGATGCGCGAGCGCTCATTCACGCTCGAGGATTATCTGGAGCAGTTCGCCAATCTGAAGAACATGGGCAACCTCGATCAGCTGATCGGAATGATTCCCGGCATGAACGCCTCGGCGCTCAAGGGAATGACTGTCGACGAAAAGGCGATCGCGCGGACCGAAGCGATTATCAGATCGATGACGCCGAAGGAGCGCCGCAAGCCGGATATCATCAATTCATCGCGCAAGCGCAGGATAGCCGCCGGCAGCGGAACGAGCGTTGAGGAAGTTAACCGGCTTCTGCGTCAGTTCGAGCAGACCCGCGATATGATGAAGAAGTTCTCGTCGGGCGGCGGCGGATTCGGAAAACGCCGCGGCAGATTCCCCTTCTAAACGCAAATTAATAAATTAAAAAATTTAAAATACACCTGTAAAAGGAGAAAAAACCAATGGTAAAAATGAGACTTTCGAGATTCGGCGCCAAGAAGCAGCCCTACTACCGCGTCGTCATCGCCGACTCGCGCTCGCCCAGAAACGATTTCATCGATCAGGTCGGAACCTACAATCCGCTCGGAAACGAGTACAAGATCGACGCGGAAAAGGCCAAAGAGTGGCTCAAGAACGGCGCTCAGCCCACCGAGACGGTAAAATCGCTTCTTAAAAAAGCCGGCGTCACCGAATAATCCGGAGATCACCCATGGATCCTGAAAAACTCTTGCTTGATATTGTCCGCGCCATCGTGGACACTCCCGAAGAGGTCAAGATCACCCGCAGCGAGGAAGGCGACGAAATCCGTTTCGTGCTCACCGTCGCTCCGGATGAAATGGGTATGGTCATCGGAAAGCACGGCAAGATCGCGAAGGCGATCAGAACGGTGGTCAAAGCCGCCGCTGCCGGAACCGACAAAAAAGTCACCGTCGACATCCGCTGACGGAACCCCCGCGAAATGGCTAAGTATCTGCTCGCGCTCGACCAGGGAACGACCAGTTCGAGATCGATTATCTTCACGACCGACGGAACCCCGGTATCGGTAGCGCAGAAGGAATTCACCCAGATTTTCCCTCGGGAGGGCTGGGTCGAACACGACGCGAAAGAAATCTGGGACAGCCAGCTGACAGTCGCCCGCAGGGCAATCGAAAAAGCGGGGATTTCTCCCCGCGACATAGCCGGAATAGGCATCACAAACCAGCGCGAAACCACCGTCGTCTGGGACAGAAGAACGGGTGAACCCGTCTGCAACGCGATCGTCTGGCAGTGCCGCCGCACGGCGGATTTCTGCGACGGTCTGCGCCGCCAGGGCCTGTCCGAATTCATCAGAAAGAAGACCGGCCTTGTCATCGACCCGTACTTCTCCGGGACGAAACTGCGCTGGATTCTCGAAAAGGTCGAAGGCGTAAGAGAGCGCGCCGAGCGCGGAGAGCTCTGCTTCGGAACGATAGACTCCTGGCTGATCTACAACCTGACCGGCAAGAAGGTACACGCGACCGACTACTCGAACGCCTCGCGCACCATGCTCTTCAACATCGGCACCCTTCGCTGGGACGCCGATCTGCTCCGTATGCTCGACATACCCGAGAGCATGCTCCCGATGCCTCTTCCCTCCTCTTCGATCTTCGGCATGACCGATCCCGCGCTTTTCGGAGCGAGCATCCCGGTCGCCGGAGTCGCCGGAGACCAGCAGGCCGCCCTTTTCGGTCAGTGCTGCTTCCGCCCCGGAATGGTGAAAAACACCTACGGGACCGGAGGATTCCTCCTGATGAACACCGGGGAGACACCGGTCTTTTCGGACAACGGACTGATCACGACGGTCGCCTGGGGGCTTGACGGAAAGGTCAGCTACGCCCTCGAGGGTTCGGTCTTCATCTGCGGAGCTGCCGTGCAGTGGCTGCGCGACGGACTGGGACTCATTTCATCCGCCGCGGAAACCGAAAAGATCGCCGGCGAGGTAAAGGACACAGGAGGCGTCTACTTCGTGCCCGCTTTCGTCGGACTCGCCGCGCCCTGGTGGGATCCCTACTGCCGCGGCAGCGTCTTCGGACTGACCCGCGGGACGACAAGGGCGCACCTCGTGCGTTCGGTGCTTGAATCAATGGCTTATCAGACGGTCGACGTGATCGAACTGATGCAGAAAGAGTCGGGACGCGACATCCCCTGCCTGAACGTCGACGGGGGAGCGTCGGCAAACAATCTCCTGCTTCAGATCCAGGCGGATCTGCTCGGGAAGAAGATCATCCGTCCCGCCTGCGTCGAAACGACGGCCCTCGGAGCCGCCTTCCTCGCCGGCCTGTCCACCGGAGCTATCTCATCGGTCGAAGAGATTGAGAAGAACCGGCACACCGACGCCGAATTTGAACCTGCCGCCGATGAATATACCCGCCGCGCCGCCGTTGACGGCTGGCACCGCGCCGTCCGTTCGGCGATGAATTTCTCAAAAGAGTGAAAACAACACCGCACGGTCCCCGGAATGAGGAGCGTGCGGGTTGTTTTTTTGTTTATTGCCGTTCACGACGGCGCTGGCCTCACCCGGCTCGGCTCCGCCGAGCCGCCGTGACACAGCGCAGCCGTGGCGTGCCCGAGGGAAGGGCGAGGGACGCGGGCACTGCGAACATAGTG
>JAGDAM010000132.1 GCA_017959485.1 Clostridia bacterium | reverse complement strand
TGGCATCAGCCGCAAAGCCTTTCAAATAAAATATACGTCCGGAAACAGCCGGTCAGATCACGTCGTATCCGAGTCCGAGAAGGTCGCAGAAGAAACCGAGCTGCGCGGCGTCCGCACCGTAAACGAAGGCGCTGTGGTGCGTCGCGCCGTGGCGCGAGAGTTCCTCGAGGAAGCGGGCGACGGGTATGCGCGGACGCATCCAGCCGCGGACCTTGTTTTTGAATTTGTCCTCGGAATCGGGAATATCGACCATTTCGGTTTCGGAGAGCAGCACCTTGAATCCCTCGGCGGACCTGTAGAGATTGATGAAAACTCCCTCTCCGCCGCGGTATCTGCCGTAGGCGACGATCGGATCGTCGGCGTCGCCGTAGATGAAGGGAATTTCCTTCATCGCGGGACGTCCGGAAGCCAGACGGATATTGAACTCGCCCATATGCGAAAGCAGCAGGGTGTTTCCGCGCCAGTCGGGGCAGAATATCTCGACGAAGGTCGTGTCTGCAAAGCCGTTCATAAGCGCGCCGACGAGCGACGCGGTGAGCACGTCTCCCTCTCCGGCGTAACCGACGCCGGCGGCCATCTCCTTGCACGCCTCCATGAAGGGCATGATCTTAAGGCTGTTTTCGGGACGGACCTCGAGGAAATTGACGGTAAACGCCGAAAGTCCGCGCTTTTCGATCCAGCGGCGGACGGCGAGCGAATATCTGACCGTCCTCGCGTGAGATTCCTCTCCGAAGGGTTCGAGCACGTCGAAGGCGGCCGAATCGGCGGCAGTCTCGCGCGCAATCTCATCATCCTTCACGTCTTCCGCGTAGGATGCGAGCTCTCCCTTTTCGGGATAGACTATCTCGACTCCGAAGCGCGACTTCATCTCATCGTCGCTGACAAGGAAATCGCCCATACCTTCGAAGCTTCCGCCGACGGTGCCGGTCTTCATCCCCTTCATCGAGCGGGCGGCGACGGCTGCGTGTACGAACCCGGCGACGCGGTCGATAACCTCGTCTCCGACGTATCCGGCGGCTATCGCGAACTTCTTTCCGCGGCGGCGGAGCATGCTGCACATGTCCATGACGCCGTGGATGCCGTGGCAGTAGCTTATCTCGCCCGGATCCTGGCAGGGGCCGAAATCATAGGTTTCGGTGGTGTCGAGGACGATTATCGGAAGCTCGGTCCCGGCGAGGGCGTCGATGCTCTCGAGCGAGGGCGAGTAGGCGGCGTGCCAGGTGACTATCGCCTCGCATCCGGCCTTCTCGAAGCATTTTACGGCGGCGGCGAACTCCTCTTTCACACGGCAGAAGGGCGAAACGACGGTTTCAAACCCGCGCTCCTCCAGCATTCCGGCAAGTTTTTTCGCGAACGGCTCGAGGCGAGGACGCGATTTGGCTCCGGCTCCGCAGTCGTCGTACAGTTTGATGAAAAGCGGAAGAAAGCCGATTTTCATTTTTGCGTTTTTCATATTTGTCTCCTGAAAGGCCGGCGTCAGGCAAGCGCTACGCTTCTGTACGCCTGATATTTTTCTTCGTAATAAGCGGCGGCGTCCGGATCGCCCATGACAATGACCGGTTCGGTGCGGACGAAGTCGGCCGACGCCTCGGCAAGCGACGATTTTTCTCCCGCCGACACGGCGGCGATAAGCGCGGCGCCGAGCGCGGGAGCGTCGGGCTCGCAAAGACGGAAAAGCTTTCGCGGGCTCATAACGGCGGCGAGTATGCCGCGCCACAGCCGGCTCTTCGACGCTCCTCCCGACATGACGACGGTGCCGGTCGCGGCGCCGGCTTCGGCAAAGGCGTCGCAGAGGATCCTCGTCTCGAAGGCGCAGGACTCCATAGCGGCGAGAGCGGCGTACTCGGGGGAACATCCCGCGTCGGCTGGCGGCGGAACGGCTCCCTCTCTGTGAGGAATGCTCTGTCCGGGTGGCAGCGTCGTCGCGAAGAGGTCCCGGGTCTTCTCCCGGAGAGCGGCCGGGTCTTCCGCTTCGATCATTCCGTCGATCTGACGCAGCGTGAGTCCGCGCGACGCGGCGAAGGCGTCGAGCGCTCCTCCGCAGCCGGACATAGATATCATAAATCCGTATTTTCCCGACGCGGGATGGGCGCAGCAGGGCGGATAGGGAGGACGGTCGAAAAATCTGTCCGAAACTCCGAATATCACCCAGGCGGTGCCGGTAGCGCAGAGCATTTGTCCCGGTTCGGTGACTCCGCTGCCGATCGAGGCGCAGTACTGATCGTGCGCTCCGACGAATACCGGAACGCCTTCGGGAATCCCGATAAGCTCCGCCGCCCCGGCGGTGAGCCTGCCGGCGAAAGAGCCGCAGGGCAGGACGCGGGGAAGCGATTTTTCGGTTATTCCGAGAAAATCCAGCATCTGCCCGTCATACGAGAGTTTTTTAACGTCGTAAAGCCGGGTTATCGCCTGACCGGTCGGATCGGTGACGTAATTCCCGGTGAGAAATCCCGTAACCGACTCCTCGGTCGTCAGCCAGTACGCGGTCTTCGCGAAGAGTTCGGGACGCGTACGGCGGAGCATAAGTATCTTCGCGGATACGGCGGCGGGCGAGTTGCCCCAGCCGCACATTTCTTTTACACGGTCTCCGAAGGCGGAGCCGATCATATCCGACTCCCCGGGAGCCGTGCGGTCCATCCAGGTGTAGGCGGGCGTCAGCGGACGGTATTCCCGGTCGGCGGCGTAAACGCTACCGGCCTGCGCGGAAAGGGATATTCCCGCGATTTTCTTTTTTTCAGCGTCGTCAAGTCCGGAGCATGCCTCCTTCGCCGCCTCCGCTGCGGCGCGGTTCCAGTCGTCCGGGTTCTGCTCGACCGAAAGACCGTCTCTGCGCGTGGGGTAGGCGGCGCTTCCCCTCCCCGCGATACGGTTTCCTGCGCCCGCAGAGACGAGCACCGCCTTGACGGCGGTCGAGCCGATATCTATTCCGAGATAATAATTCACCAGTCCTCCTTTGGAGTCACCGGACGGAGAGTGTACGGGATATTGTTCGGAAGCGTTTCCGAAGGCATCGGATTCTGTCTGTCATCCTGCCACTTCACGCGCTCGGCTTCGTTCCTGAAATCGGGAATATCGTAAGCGATATTGCCGTTGAGTATCGATCTCCAGCCGAGTATTCCGACTGCCGACATTTCGCACGCGGTGTAGACGTCCGGGAAGGGCGCTCTTTCGCCGCGGCAGGCCTCGATAAAGTAGCGGACCACCCAGTAGTCGCCTCCGCCGTGTCCGGCCGAGTTCGCCGAATCTGCGTCGCTCTGCCACTGCGCCTCGTAGACCGTCTCGTTTTCGGCGCCTTCGGGCTTCGACCAGCTGTTGTAAACGAGCCGGATCTTCTTCTGGTCGCCGCGCACCGTCTCGGCGCCGCCCTTGATGCAGCTCAGGCGGTACCAGTTGCCGTGAGGAGCGCAGCTCGTCGATCCGTTTACGCGGAAGACCGAACCCTTGTCGGTATTGATAAGCATAACGCCGGCGGCTTCGGATTTGAACTTTTTATACTCGACGATCCTCTCGTCCGAATCGGCGGCCGCCATGGCGACGACGCGCTTCGGATGCTCTCCGGTCGCAAAGATCAGCGGAGCCAGCGCGTGCGAGCAGTAATAGGTCACGGGAAGGAAGCGCCTCCAGTGATAATATCCGTTGCTCGCGGGGTTGTGATATTTGAAGGTGTCGGACGGGCCCATCGGATGGACGTATTCGCCCTCGGCGAAGATCAGCTTGCCGAGAGTCCCGCCGTCCATGATGCGCTTCAGCTCGAAGCAGCCGCGGGAATAGGGATAGTTCTCGGCCATGCAGTAGATCGCGCGGCTCTTCTCGGCGGCGCGGCAGAGAGCGACGGCGTCGGCCATAGTCGAGGCGGCCATCGTCTCGCTGAAAACGTGGATGTTCTTGTTCAGCGCGATGATAGCGTATTTGGCGTGCTCGTTGAAATAGTTGCAGAGCCATACCGCGTCGAACAATCCCGACTCGAAGAATTCGTCTGGGTCGGTGAAGGTCTTCGGAGCCAGGCGGCCCTTCGGGCAGAGCGAGAGCGCCTTTTCGAGCCGGTCGGGCTTTTTGTCGCAAAGCGCGGTAATTCTCGCTCCGCCGATTTTTCCCTCGATGAAGGACTTGATGTACGCGCTTCCGCGCCAGCAGCCGAAAACGCCGATTCTGAGGTTCTTTCTCATTCCGCATCCCTCCGGTAAACTCCTCGCGCACGCGAGGCATAATTTGATATAATAATTATACAACTTATCCTCTTTTTTTTCAAGCGCAAAAAAGCGGCGCGCACGGTCTTGACACCGCCGCGCGTATGATATATAATACAGGCAAAGACGTGAAATTCAGACTGCGGGTGACATAATAATGAAAAATGCGAAAAAACGTCCGGCCCGGGCAGCCGCGCTGCCGCTTGCCGCGGGAATTATCCTTCTGCTCACGCTCCTTCTTCAGACCGTATCCTGCGGGAGTTCGGGCGGAGCGACGGAACTTTCTACTCCCGACGGAACAACGGGCGAGCCGCTTCCGGAGCGCGAACCGCTGACGCTGATCAAAGACGGCGCGACCGAATTCACCCTCGTTATAGGCAGACGCGCTCCCTTTTTCTGCGACAAAATGTGCTACGAGATCAGCGACGCTTTCGCCGCGCTCGGAGCGGAAATCGCGGTGAAAAAGGATTACGATCTCTTTTTGGATTCGCTTGACTTAATGCTCCGCTCAAAGTATCTTCTCGAGCTCGAATCGCTCGCGAAGGGCCACGAGCCGGGGCGGTTTCTCGATGCTTCCGAAGTCGAGAATTCGTACGACCGGAACTCGCCTTTCGAGATACTCGTCGGGGACACCGACAGAGACGCGTCGATACGCGCCAAAGACGAGCTGAAAGAGGAAAACTCGTATATTGTCAGAGTCGACGGCAACAAGATCGTCATTAACGCAAACTCCAACGCCGCTTTGCGTCTGGCGACAGACGTATTTATTTCGGAAGTACTCGGGACGGGCGGTACCGAGTCTGATTCCCGCGGCAAAATCGAAGTGCTTGATTTCGAGAAAAAAGGAGTTGCCGGGAGCGGTCCGGAGCCCGCCGAAAAGCTGTTTTTCGGTATGACCCAGAAACAGATCGACGACTCCTTCGCCGACCTTCTCGACGGTCTTTTCACCGGGAAAACGAAGGAGGAAATCTACCGCGCCGACATAGGCGGAAACATCGCGATGCACTTCCCCGAGATAATATACAAGGACGGTCAGTACCGCGCCTATTACATCTCCTACGCCTCCCCCGTTGCCGGCGCGCCGTCGACCGGACTGGCCGTCTCGGACAACGGATTCGACTGGAAATACGAGCGGCAGATTATCGACCCCGACAGTTCGTTCGACAGCACCGGATGCGGATTTGCCGGCGTATTCGAAGACGAGGACGGAATTCTCTATCTCGCGTACGAGGGATCGGGCAAAAACTCGGTGGGACAGGTCTGCCTCGCCGTGTCATTCGACGGCGGGACGAGCTGGCACAAGGAGGGCATAATACTCAACAACGCCGATCTTATGCTCTCGTGGTGCAATTACAACGTCGGTACTCCCGATCTCTACAAAGCCGGGGACGTTTGGTACCTGACTTTTCACGGATTCGGAACCGGAGGCGGCAACGGCGGCTGCCAGATAGGCGTTGCCTACGGCCCGTCGCTGCGCGATCTGACTGTCCCGGAGGATCCTGTCCTCCCGACCGAAAAAGGCACTCCCTGGTCCGGAACGACCGGACGCCGCGACGTACTGTTCTGCGGCGGATGGTACTATATGGTCTACGAGATCAGCACCGAAGCGGTCAGCGGAGCCGGCTACGGCGGAGCTCACTGGTCGCATATGTTCGCGAGATCACGGGATATGATCGAATGGGAGACGACATCCGGTCCCCAGCTCGTTCAGCCGCAGGCCGGATTCGGGAACGACGGACCCTGCTGGTGCGTCGCGGACGGAAAACTTTACGTCTTTATGCGTAACGTCACAAACTGCACGACAGCGGTCTCGCTGGTCCCGACGGATTAAGGCGCTCCGCGCGCAAAAAAGATTGACAATCAAATAAAGATAAAGTATAATAAAATATGCTTTAATCCATTATCTGGAGGAATCCGCTTATGATCGAACGTCCGGGTTGTATGACCAATCCGTTGTACGTCTACCGCCCCGGCGAGGCAAACATGGTCGAGGCGATGACCCGCCTCCGCGAATGCGGC
>JAGDAM010000009.1 GCA_017959485.1 Clostridia bacterium | reverse complement strand
CGCCTTGTATGCAGTTTCTGTTCGTCAGACCGAGGTTTTGCCCGCGGGTTAGTATCCTCCCCGCATCCGGCTTCCTTCAGATTCCGCCTCACGACGGACACCCTTGCCTTCGGCTAACAGTTCCTACTGCCAAGTCTGTAGTGGACTTTCACCGCCAAGTAATCGCGCATGCCGAGCGCACCAAAGAAAGACGCCCGGAAGTTTTGCCTTCCGGGCATCTTTTTTTACGGGACTGTTTTGCAGCCCCATTATTTGTTATCGGAAAACCGAATTACTTTCTTTTTCCGATAATTACGGCCGAGCCGAGGAGCGCGACTATGACCGCGCCGCAGGCGGCGAAGCTTCCGCAGCCTTTCTTTTCGGGAGCGGCGGCGGTGGTTGTCTCCGGCTCGGATTTGTCGGTGACGTCGCTCTCTCCGGCGGTGGCGACGGGAGCTTCCGCGGTAGTCTGCTCCGCGGTGGTCTGCTCGGCGGTCGTCTGCTCTGCGTCGGTCGCCTCGGGTGCGGTCTCTTCGGGTGTCGTCTCGACGGGAACGGTCACCGGAGGCTCATCCTTTCCGGTATCGGGATAGGTGTAGGACAGCTGCCATGCCAGGGCGACGTGTTCGTCCTTTTCGGCAAAATCGATGGACAGCGCCTGAGCGGCGGCGATAAGCTCGCTCTGGGTTTCGACTCCCTTGATTGTTGCGTAGTCGTAGTTAGTGTCCTTGCCGGTATCTACGCCGCAGGCTTTGTTGCAGGCGGTCTTGAGACTGACGAGATTCGAGACTTTTTCGGTCTTCTTCGCGAATCCGATGATACCGCCCGTCCACTTGTCCTCTCCTCCGGTTACCGTGCCGAAGTTCGCGCAGAAGGAGATATCTCCGTCGGCGCGGTTGGTGTAGGCCAGTATGCCGCCGGCGTACTTTCCGTTGGTTATCTCTCCGCCGTTATAGCAGAAGGAGACTTTATAAGCCGGTCCTCCGTAATCAGAGGGGCAGCCGAAAATGCCGGCGCTCTGGCCGTTCGATTCGTTGGAGGAGATGTTGCCGAGGTTGTAGCACTGCGTTATATGGATGACTTCTCCGTTCGCCACGATTCCGGCGACCTTTGTGTCGTTTTTCCCGGGAATGCTGTCGTTGATCACGTTGCCGGTGTTCCAGCAGTTGGAAATGACGCATTTTTCGACCGACTGTCCGTAAGCCATTCCGATGATTCCGCCCATACGGCTTTTAGCCAGACTGGTGTGTGTTACGGTGCCCTCGTTGGAGCAGTAGGATACCGTGAATTCCTGCCCGTAGATGTTGCCGATGATTCCGCCGAGATAAAGATCGGAGGTGATGATCTCACTGAATTCGATATGGACCCCGGGCCCGAGATGAATCTCGGTAAAGGTTCCGCCTTCCGCGTTGCCGCAGATAAGGCCGGTGTGATCTTCCACGCCCTTGAACTCCACGACGGAGTTTGTGACGATAACGTTCTTTACCGTGGCTCCGGAAGTGTACGCGAACACCATTCCGGTAAGTCCCGACACGGTGTGCCCCGCTCCGTCGAAAACGCCGGTGAACGGCGCTTCCTTCGTGCCGATCGAGGGCGCTCCCGCGCTCACTATATCGGCGCTGAGGACGTAGTTTCCGGCCATGTCGGTTATCTGGTCAAAGGACGTTATCGCGGTCGGTCCCTCCGCGCCCGCACCGACGGCGGCGAGCGACAGGATCATAATTGCCGCAATGACTGCGCAGATTGTTTTTTTCATGCGTTTTTTCAGATAATCGGACTCTCCCTGAGGCGGGAGTCACAACTATCATTTCCCCTTTCTTGATATCGAATGATGTAAAATGGGTATTGATAACGAATGGTTTGAGGATCGTCCCGGACGATATTTCGGGCACGTCCAGCGTGATTTTCGGTTTTTCTCCCTGCCGCGTCCGGCGCGCGCATCTCGCTCCGGTCAGGCCTTCCCGGCCGATCCGCAGACCTCAATGCGGTAGGCGGTCTGTTCAGCGACGGCTTCCATGGCGAGTTTTCCGTATTTCTTCGGGTCGAAAACGTCGGGATTGTCACTGAAGAACCGCTTTATCGCCGCGGTATGCGCCTGCCGCAGTTCGGTAGCGAAATTGACCTTGCAGATTCCTCTCGACACGCATTCGCGAACCTGATCGTCGGTCAGTCCCGAGGCGCCGTGGAGCACCAGCGGGATACCGACTCCCCGGGCTTCCATCTCTTCCGAGATTTTCGCGAGTCTGTCGATATCCAGAACCGGCGTTCCGCTGTAAACGCCGTGAGCGGTCCCTATCGCGACCGCAAGCGAGTCGACGCCCGTAATCTTCACGAATTCAACGGCAGCTGAGGGATCCGTATACGCGTCGCCCTTCGAAACGAGGCCGTCTTCCTTGCCTCCCACCCGGCCGAGTTCGGCCTCCACAGGGATTCCAGAACGGGAGCAGTATTTCTTGACCGTCAAGGCGAGCTCGGCGTTCTCCCGGAAGGTCTTGCTGCTGCCGTCGATCATCACCGACGTGTAGCCCGCGTCGGCGGCACGCATTGCAAGAGCGACGCTGTCGCCGTGATCGAGATGACAGGCCACCGGGACCCTCACGCTCTGCGCGGCGGCGTAGGCGATGGCGCGGAACATCTCGGGCGAGGCCTGGCTGATGGTCAGAGGCGTGCTCTGAAGTATGACGGGCGCTCCGCATTTTTCGGCCGCCGCGACTATCGCCAGAGCCATCTCCATATTGTCAAAATTGAACGCTCCGACGGCATATCCGTTCTTTTGGGCCGTCTTAAGCATTTCTACGGTATCTGTAAACATTTCAAGTAATACTTTTTTTAGTTGGATTTAATAGGAGTGCCTTCGTAGTAGAACTTCAGGATCGATTTCGCATAGATGTTGGCGGCATCGCCGTTCTTTTTGAGATAGGACGCGATGAGTCCCGGGGCCGAGACGTTGTCGGATATCAGTTTCATTTGCGTGCTTCCGCCGTACTCACGGTAGATATACGTGAAACTGAGGACTCTGTTCGAGAAGATAGTGTCGAGCATCTTGGACGACTGGTAGTCGTTGGCATATCTGAACTTCAAGACGAGGTCATAGCACGCCGGCTTGATCGTCCGGTACCCTTCGGCGCTCATGGCTTCTATCATAAGTCCGATCTTCTCGGTATCCTCGGCGGATACCGGGACCGAGATTGGCACGTCCGTGCACGCGCCGTAGTATCTGTCCTGGTCTTCGTTCAGCAGCGGCATGGGAAGAATCGCGTAGTTGACGGTCGAATCGTTCAGCTTCGGCATCATGCTTTTGAAATGCATATAGGTCAGCAGAGTTTTACCCTCGGCGAAAAGCGTTTGCACGTTCGAGGAAGCCCCGGATACTTTGAAGAAGACGCTTTTGTTCGCGCCTCCGGCAAATGCCTGCATCTTTTCGACAAGGTCATAAATACGCGAGTCGTCGCCGTTGAAAGTCAGCGTCTTCTCGGCTTCGTTCTTTACCAGCATCTCGATCCCGAAGGCCTCAACCCAGCAGTAGGTGTTTCCGATGTGAGTGAAACCGAAGGTGTCGCCCTCGTTGACCAGGTTGTCACTGTTCGTATCTTCATAGACTGCCGACGAGATTTCCATCATCTTGTCGAGCGTCCAGGTCCTGTTCTCGACCATTTCGAAAGGATCGGGCAGATTGTAATCGCCGGCGATATCCATATTCATCCACATGACACGGGTCCCGTCCATGCTGAAGTAAGTCATAAAGTTGGATATGAGATACATTTTGCCGGCAAAGGACAGCGACTTGACGGTGAATTCCGGATACCACGGCTTCGACGTGTCTATATAGGGAAGGGTGTTCAGGTCGCGGAAGTACCCTCTGAGAGTCCAGGCTCCGCTCGAGGTGTCGTGGAGCATGCCGATATCGAAAAGATCGTCTCCGGACTTGACCATCGGACCTATCTCATCGGGCGAGGTGTCGTAACTCGAAAGCACGACCTGGGTGAATTTGATGTCGAACCGTTCCTCAATGATGCGGTTCGCCTTATATACGGCGGAATCGCAGACAGAGCCGCTGTCTTCCTCGTTGATAATATAATGGAACAGATCGCTCGTCGAGGCTATTCTGAATTCCTGATCGGTGAACTTGACGTCCGGAAGATCGTCTTTCAGTTCGGTCTCCTCGCTTCCCTCATCTGCCGTGACTTCCGCCGAGGCAGATGTCGCCGCGGGGACCGTGCCGGTTTCGGTTCCGGTTCCGTTGGAGCAGGATCCGAGCGCGAGCAACGACCAGGAAACGAGGATCAGGGCCGTCAGGAGAAGAGCCGCCGGTTTCAGTTTCTTATTCATAATATTGACCTGCCTTTCAACTGTAAACGGAATAACGGTTACCGACCGTCCGGCAAGACGAGCACGTCGATTTGCGCGGTATTTCCTTAAAACAATTATATAAAATCATTCGTCAAAATGAAATGGACAATCAAACGAAAATAGTTTTTTTTGATGTGTGAAAAATCCATTTTTCGGCTTTTTTCGGGATATCGGCAAAACCTACGCGAAAAGTGCATGCGCGGCGAGTACGGCGAACTGCGCGGCACCGCCCGTACAGGCACGGAAAAGGCCGGCTGAATCGGCGCGCCGCGCCCCGCGGTATTGCCTTAACAAAACACTTTGAATCAATACCTGAAAGTGATATAATAACAGTGCGGATAACCTCGGATCGAGATCTGCGAGCCGCCTCGGCTTATTCCCTTCCCGCAACTGAGCGTCCGAAGGGACGTCAGCTCCGGGAAGTGCCCGGTTTATATCTTTTTCGTTTTTTTTGCAGGACAAGAATAGTTGAAAAGTCCATTCTTGTTTTGTGGATTTCCTGCTAAAATTATATCGTAAAATGCATTTAGTAAGGGACTACGGCGATGGACAAGCGTAAACTGTTACTTGCGGCCGAACGCGTTATTACCCAAGAGGACGACAGTACCACACATTCTTTCTCGTTTTCGGTTCCTCGGGATACCGAAGCGGTCTCGCTTAAGCTGACGTACGATCCGGGCGCGGAGAGCGATCCGGAGAGGGCAAAAAAGATCATAGGGGATATACTCGAGGCCCAGACGCCCTGGCTTGAACCCGACAGGGAATGGAAAAAGTATTTCCCGATCAGCAATCTTTTGACGCTCTCGCTCGACGGCCCTCACGGGCACCGCGGGAACGCTCACCGGAAAGCTTCGGGCGAGGTGATGTACGTCAGCGAGAAATACGCATCTCCGGGCTTTTACAGGGGCAGGCCCGAATCGGGAGAATGGAAAGTATCCGTTCATATTCATTGCGCGGTCACCGCGGAGTGCTCCTATTCGCTTGAAGTCGAGGCGCTCTCCGAGGCCGACGTTCCCGGTCCGCGGAAAGACCTTCCCGCGAAACTCGAATCGAAGCCGGCCGTCGGAAAGCTGAAATGGGTGCCGGCGGAGCTTCACTGTCACACCCTGAATTCCGACGGAGTGATGAGTCTCGCCGAGCTCACCTCGTACGCGAAGGAAAGAGGTCTCGGGATAATAGCGCTGACCGATCACAACACCGATTCCGCCGCGGTGTATGCCGATCCCTCCGGAACGGTTATAAGAGGCTGCGAACTCACGACCTATCACGGGCATATCCTTTCGCTCGGCTGCTGCCGGATCCCCGAATGGCGGGATCTCGTCGTCGGCGACCCGGATACCGCTTTCAGAAGAATCCGGGAGGCCGGCGGTCTTTCGGGGATAGCACATCCCTTCAGACCGGGAGGCCCGGTCGGGACGGGATGCCATTTTGATTACAAAGTCAGCGACCCCGGACTGATCGATTACTGCGAGATACTGTACGCCGGCGACCCTTCCGAGAACAGGGCAAACGTCAAAGCTTTTGAAGAGTGGACCGCGATGCTTGACCGCGGATTCAGAATCACTCCGGTGAACGGCCTCGACTGGCATAAAAAAGATCACGTGCCGGATCTTGTCGGCAAACGCGGATACGTGGGAGTGACCTGGCTCGGGCTGGAGCCCGGCGAACCGGTATGCGCCGCAAGCGCTCTCCGGGCGCTTCGTTCCGGGCGCGCCTCGGCCTGCGTCGGAAATCCCATCGAGTTTTCTCTCAGCAGGCAAGACGCGACCTGGCTCCCAGGAGACACCGCGTCCCCCGGAAAAGCGTCGGTCCGTGTCGACGTTCTGCCCTCGTCGGTGCTTTGCCGTTCGGACGTCAGAATCTCCTCGGCCGTGCTGATTGGGGAGAAAGGCAAAAGAGAGCCGTTGACTCGGACGGGAGAAACCCGCTTCGAAGGCGAAACCGTTCTCGAAAACGGGTGGAACTCGGCTGAACTGTGGGGAACGGTCGACGGCAGAGAATGCATGCTCGGCATCAGCGCTCCGATCTACGTGAGACATTCCGCGATGATCACCGCTCATTCCGGGTGCGAAGGCACTCCTCCGAACAGCCCCGAGCATATCAGGGCCGCAGTCGCGTCGGGAGCCGACGCCCTTGAAGTGGACGTCCGCAAGGCCTCCGACGGCCGGCTCTACCTGTCGCACAATCTTCCCGAAGACGGAGAAGACTGCATCGGGCTCGAGAGATGCTTCCGGATGGTGCATCCCTGCGGAAACATGAAAGTAAACTGCGACGTAAAAGAGCCCGGAATCGCCTGCGACGTGCTGGCGCTCGCGAGAACGTGCGGCATGGGAAGCAGGGTAATATTTACGGGAGAACTGGAGCTCGAAGAGGGCATTGTCGCGGCCGGAAGCGAGGCCGAATGGTGGGTCAATCTCGCCTACGCGGAGAGCGGAGAGGCCGAACTCAGAAGAGCTCTTCATAAAATGGAAGTCTCGGGCTCGCAGGTGCTCAACATGAACTTCAAGAACGTTTTCGCCGCTCCGGACCTCTACGCCGACTGCCTTCCCGTGATCTCGGCCTGGACGCCCAGCAACGAACAGGCGATCCGCAGACTGCTGGAAGCCGGAGTAATGAATATCACCACCCGCACTCCGGTCGACGCGGTAAGACTGCGGGCGGAGCACGAATCGGTGAATTTCTGAACCGGTTCCGCGTCGCCTCTCAGGCACCGAAGGCCGGTCGCGCGGTCCGTTACCGACGGACGCGCGAAGGGTCGTTTTCGGACCGTATCATCCGTTATCCGTCATTCGAACGCAACGTCCGTCGAAAGGGGAAGATCATGAACGAGAAAAGATCCGGGCAGCCCGACAACCGGGATCTGGATATAATCTACCTGACCAACAGACACTCGACCGTGATAGAGAAACTCCCCCGGGAGGAGATCTATTTCGACTGGCTGGTATTTATGCTCGAGGGCAGTGTGGACTACCAGATAAACGGAGAGGTGATCACGCTGACTCCGGGTTACGCGCTGTTCGCCCCAACGGGATCCGTCAGGGAAAGAAAAGAGCAGCACACGTCCGCTCACTATATTTCGTTCCAGTATATCAGGAATTTCGCCGAGCCGAAGATTGCCAGATGTTTTTCGTTCAGAAACAACTCGGATCTTCACGCGGTGCTCGAGATGCTGACTTCCAACTATCTGTCGCTGTCGGGAGCCAACGACATATCGAATTCTTATTACATCATGCTGATCATATCCCTTTGCGAAAAGATTTCGACGCAGGGGGATTACCATCCCGCGGTCTACGCGATGATAGACTACATACTCAAAAATCTCGAGCGGAAGATCACCGTTCCGGAGATGGCCAAAAAGATCGGAATGTCGGCTTCCCACTGCAATTATATTTTCAAGCAGAACCTCGGAATGACGGTGGGTCAGTATATTTCGGAGACGCGTCTTAATCTGGCGCAGAACGAGCTGAGAAACACGCGGCACTCGGTGCAGCGCATCGCGGCTCAGGTCGGTTACGAAGACGAGTTCTATTTTTCCCGCTGGTTCAAGAAAAAGACCGGTCTGTCGCCGCTGTACTACAGAAAAACTGCCGCGGCGGAAGGACATAAAGCCGCCGAAAGCGACGCGCCTCTGGCGGATCCCGACTGCGGCGCCGGACCGGACCGTCCGACGGAAGGCCGGAAAGAAAAGGGGCATTCGTAATGTCGGCCAAAGCAAAAATCGGGCGAGTATCGGCCAAGGCAGTCCTGCTCTGGGCGCTTACCGTTTTTATAACTCTATCCTGCGCATGCTGCGGACCGGGAGCTGTCCCGAACGATACCTCGGACCGGTCCGAGACTACGCCCCCTACCCCAGGAACCGACATTTCGAATTATAAGATT
>JAGDAM010000131.1 GCA_017959485.1 Clostridia bacterium | reverse complement strand
GCCCGATTTTGAGAAGTCCTGATACCAGTTCTGCCAGGACCATTTCGGAAGCGCGGACAGGCGCTGGAAGAGTACTCCGGTCACCTTTCCGAACCTTCCGTCGGACACCGCCTCTTTCAAATAGACGTACTCTCCGTAAAAGCGCAGGCACTGGCCGATCATCAGCCGCTTACCGCTCTTTTTCATGGCCTCGAGTATCCTCTCGCAGTCGGCCGAGCAGAGCGCCATCGGCTTCTCCGACAGCACGTCGTATCCGCGCGAGAGAGCGTCGACTGCCGCGTCGGCGTGCAGGTATGAGGGTATGCAGATATCGACGAGATCGATCTCGTTCTCCCGGAACATCTTTTCGCGGTCGTAATAGACCTTGAAATTCCCTCCGAGCTCGGGCTCTCCGGTTTCGATATTTATCTTGATCCGCTTCTCAAACTGGGAGGGCGTCACGTCGCATACCGCGACCAGCTTTTCCCTTCCCTCGCGTTCGAATTTCAGATGGGCGTTCTTGTGAGTCTGGGCGATGCCGCCGAAGCCGATCATAGCGGTTCTTATCATGTCATTATTCTCCTTTTATTTTGACGTTGCGAGGAAGGCCGTCCATCCGTTGTCGTCCACGCGTTTTACCGGGACGAGCGACGCCGCGTCGAGAGACGCTTCTATCTCGGCTGCGCGTTCGGTAATGATTCCCGACAGAAGCAGCCGGCAGCCGGGAGCCGTATACGGTTTCAAGTCGGGCAAAAGACGCAATATGATATCCGCAACGATATTAGCGCAGATGACGTCATATCTGTCCTTCTTAACACCCCGGAGCAGGTCGGCGACGCCGGTCTCTCCGGCGACACCGTTGAGCGCGAAGTTTTCAGCGGCGACTTCGGCGGCTATCGGATCGATATCGTAGGCGCGGCAGAGCCCGGCTCCGTATTTCATCGCGCAGATCCCGAGTATTCCGCTGCCGGTGCCGACGTCCAGCACCTTTTCGCCGCCCGATATAACCTTTTCAAGCAGTTCTATGACGGCTCTCGTCGTCTCGTGGCTCCCGCTTCCGAAGGCCATCCCCGGGTCCATCGTCACGACGATTTCACCCTCCGCAGGTTCGTATTTCTCCCAGCGGGGGCAGATTACCGTCTTTTCACCGATATGAAGCGGACGGTAATATTTCTTCCACTCGTTGACCCACTCGCGCTCGTTTACCTTCTCGGTCATCACAGTCGCCTCGATGCCCTCGCAAGCAAGGCGGGAACGGATAAAGGCGAGCTTCTCCGCGGGGTCCTCCCCGTCGGGCAGAAACAGCGACACCGACGCGACCGAACGGTCGGCGTTCAGTATCTTTTCGTCGGCGAGCTCTCCGTACATTCCGTTGAGGTTGAAATCGCTGTAGTCTTCTATCATCAGCGATTCCTCTACCGCGCTCATTATCGCGGTGAGCCGGTCAAGATTTTCGGTCTTTGCGACCGCGCGTATCATAATCCAGTCGCTGTAGTTTTCTTCCATTGCCCGTTACCAAAAAAGAATAAACGTCCCTGGGGCTGCCTGAAAACAGCCCCGGGACGTGTTCTCACTGTTTTTTAAAGAAATTAAAGAAAGACGACTTCTTCGAGTAGTTGGTATCTCCGCAGGCGTCGGCGAAGCTTCTCAGGATTTCCTTCTGCTTGCCGGTCAGCCCGCGGGGTATCTCCACGGTTACCGTAAAATCAAGATCTCCGACACGCTGAGTGTTGACGCTCGGCAGTCCGCAGCCCCGAAGGGTGAAATGAGTTCCGTTCTGAGTGCCCTCGGGAATTTTGAAGAGCCGCGTTCCGTTAAGAGTCGGGACTTCAATCTCGGCGCCGAGTATCGCGTCGGTTACCGTGACAGGCACTTCGCACATCAGTGTCGTACCGCTCCTTTTGAAAACCTTGTCGGGGGAAACTCCGACCCTGACGATCAGGTCGCCGGCCGATCCTCCGCCCGATCCGTCGTTGCCTTTACCCGACACGACCATACGGTTACCGTCGTCGATTCCGGCGGGAATGGTTACGGTCAGCCGTTCAAGCTGACGCCGCAGACCCGAACCGCGACAGGTCGGGCAGGGATTCTTGATGGTTTTCCCGCGTCCTCCGCAGCGGTCGCAGACGGTTGTCGACTGGAAAGACATTCCCGCGAGACGCGAAACCGTCCGGCGCTGTCCGGAGCCGCCGCAGACGGGGCAGGTCTCGATTTTTCCGTCGGATGAGCCCGAACCCTTGCAGTCGGGGCAGGCGGCTATGCGGTTGTAGCTCAGGTCCTTTTTGACTCCGGCGGCTGCTTCTCTGAAGCTGATCGTAACCTCGATGCCGATATCGTCTCCGCGCCGCGCTCCGCCGCGTCTGGCGGATGAACCGAATCCTCCGAAGTTTTCAAAAATCGATCCGAAAATATCTCCGAAATCGCTGAAACCGCCCGAGAATCCGCCTCCCGCGTCCGATCCGCCCATGCTTCCGTCGAACGCCGAGTAGCCGTATCTGTCGTACGCGGCTCGCTTCTGAGGGTCTGACAGTATCGAATAGGCGTCGTTTATTTCCTTGAATTTTGCCTCGGCCTCAGGATCTCCCGGATTCAGATCCGGATGATATTTCTTAGCCATCGCGCGGTAGGCTTTTTTTATTGCCTCCTCGTCGGCTCCCTTTTCTATGCCGAGTATTTCGTACAGATCCCTTTTGCCTGATTCAGCCATTCGCGGATCTTACTCCTTCTTAATTATTGAAGACAATACCGTACGATTCAACCCGCGCGAATCGTGCGTTATTGCCAAAAACCGCATTTTGTAAAAATGCCGTCGCTGCGGCCCGGAGTTTCCGGGCCGCAGCAGACCTTCTGCGTATTATTTCTTCTCTTCGTAATCGGCGGAATAGTAGGTTCCGTCGCCGCCGTCGGCGTTGTCGCCGGCACCGGTTCCGGCTCCGGGATCACCTCCCTGGCCGCCGCCCTGCGAGTAAAGCTTCTCGGAAAGACCGGCGAAGGCCTTCTGAAGCGCTTCGGTATCGGCTTTGATGCGCTCGGTGTCGCCGCTTCCGACGGTCGATTTAAGCTGATCGATCGCGGCTCTCACCGGGGCGATATCGCTCTCGGAGACCTTGTCCTTTACCTCTTCGAGCGTCTTCTCGGCCTGGAAGATCATGCTCTCGGCGCTGTTCTTGATCTCGACGGCTTCCTTCTGCTTCTTGTCCTGCTCGGCGTATTTTTCCGCCTCGCGGACCGCCTTGTCGATATCCTCCTGGCTCATATTGGTCGAGGACGTGATGGTGATATGCTGCTCGCGTCCGGTGCCCTTGTCCTTCGCGGTGACGGTTACGATACCGTTGGCGTCGATTTCGAAGGTGACTTCTATCTGCGGAACTCCGCGGGGGGCCATCGGGATGCCGTCAAGGTTGAATCTGCCGAGAGTGGTGTTGCCCGAGGCCATCTCGCGCTCGCCCTGAAGAACGTGGATTTCGACCGACGTCTGGTTGTCGGAAGCGGTCGAGTAGACCTGGCTCTTCTTTACAGGGATGGTGGTGTTGCGGTCGATGATGCGGTTGAATACGCCTCCGAGCGTCTCGATTCCGAGAGAGAGCGGCGTAACGTCGAGAAGAAGAACCTGGTTGACGTCTCCGCCGAGAACTCCGCCCTGAATGGCGGCGCCGATCGCGACGCACTCGTCGGGGTTGATTCCCTTGAAGGGATCCTTGCCCATAAATCTCTTAACCGCTTCCTGAACGGCGGGGATTCTCGTAGATCCGCCGACGAGAAGCACCTTGTCGATCTGAGCGGGTTTGAGTCCGGCGTCGGCGAGAACCTGCTTTGTAGGGCCCATTGTGGCGTCGACAAGGTCGGCGGTCAGCTCGTCGAATTTGGCTCTGGTGAGAGTGGCGGTATAGTGGACGGGGCCCGAGGCGGTAGCGGTAAGGAAGGGCAGGTTGATCTCGGTCGAGGTCATTCCCGACAGTTCGATCTTGGCCTTCTCGGCAGCTTCCTTGAGACGCTGCAGGACCATTTTGTCGCCTCTTATGTCGATTCCGTTCTCGCTCTGGAACAGATCGGCCATCCAGTTGATAATTCTCTGGTCGAAATCGTCGCCGCCGAGGCGGTTGTTTCCGGCGGTCGCGAGAACTTCGAAAACTCCGTCGTCGGATATCTCGAGCAGCGAAACGTCGAAGGTTCCTCCGCCGAGGTCGAACACCATGACCTTCTGGTTGGCGCTCTTGTCGATACCGTATGCGAGGGCCGCCGCGGTCGGCTCGTTGATTATTCTCATGACCTCGAGTCCGGCGATCTTTCCGGCGTCCTTGGTAGCCTGACGCTGCGCGTCGGTGAAGTAGGCGGGAACCGTGATGACCGCCTGAGTAACCGGCTGTCCGAGGTAGGCCTCGGCGTCGGATTTCAGCTTCTGAAGAATCATCGCGGAGATTTCCTGGGGCGTGTACGCCTTTCCGTCGACGGTTATCTTTTTATCGCTGCCCATCGAGCGCTTGATGCTTGAGATAGTCTTGTCGGGATTTGTAATCGCCTGGCGCTTCGCAACCTGTCCGACGAGCCGCTCTCCGCCCTTCTTGAAGGCGACGACCGACGGAGTCGTGCGGGCTCCTTCGGGATTCGGAATAACGACGGGCTCTCCGCCTTCGTATACAGCTACGCACGAGTTGGTCGTGCCGAGGTCTATACCTATGATCTTTGACATTGTTCTGTCCTCCGTATATTATCGAAATGTTTTTCTGATTAAGCCGGCCGTTTTGTCAGTTTGCGACCTTTACCATCGCGTACCTGATAACGCGGCCTTCGCGCATGTATCCCTTGCCGAGAACTTCGATTATCTCGTTCTCTCCGTAACTGTCGTCGTCGACGTGGAAGACGGCGTAGTGGAGAGACGGATCGAACTTTTCTCCCAGCGCGGGTATCTCGGTGACGCCCATCTTCGCGAGGGTGTCTCCGAAGCTTTTTACAGTCATTTTAAGTCCTTCGGCAAGCCCCTCGGCGTCGGTATAGGCGACCGCTCTTTCGAGGTTGTCGAGCACCGGGAGAAGATTGTTTATCGCGTCCGAATAAGCGTCGGTCCAGATGCTTTCCTTCTCCTTCTGGGACCGTTTTCTGTAATTATCGTATTCAGCGTAAAGAAGCAGATATTTATCGTCCTTCGCGGCGGATCCGGCTTCGGCTTCCTCAAGCTTCTTTTCGAGTTCGGCTATCTTCGCCTCAAGCTTTTTGATCCGGCGTTTTTCCTGCTCCTTCGGCTTGGCCGGACGGTCCTGCTCCTTATCGGTTTCGGCGGTTTCCGCCGGGCTACCGGCTCCGTCCCGTTCGGTTTCGGGAACGGCGGCTTCGGATGATTCCTCCGCGGTCTTCTCCGTGACCTCTTCGGGCTCGGTGCCTTCAGTCTTTTTTTCGTTTTCGTCTTTCATTTTCATTCACCGGTGCAATTGTCACATATTTTCCTCTGTTGTCGGCTAACCGTCGGTATCGCCGTCTCCTCCTCCGGGATCGGCGGGTTCTCCTGACGCGGGAGGAAGGCCGCCCTCGAAGCAGTCGGATATCTGCTCGCACAGCTGTTCGATCGTTTCAAGGACTCTCGCGTAATCCATCCGTCTCGGGCCGAGAACTCCGATCACTCCCGCGACGCGTCCGCCGTGCATTATCGGTTTGAAGACGAGCGAGGAATTGCTCATAACAGTCACCGGAGACTCGGACCCGATGACGACCGAAACGTCGTCCGAATCCGCCTCCGACACGAGCTTGAGGATATCCTCCTTTCGCTCGAGAGTGTCGAGCAGTCCTGCGAGTTCGCCGGTGTCGCCGTAATCGGGATACTGAAGCAGATGATTCAGTCCCGTGAGCCGCAGATCGCCTCCGTCGAATTCGCTGAGCGCCGAATAAACCGTCTTGACGATCGGATTGACCAGACGGGAGGCGTCTCCCATGGCGGACTCCATACGCATAATCACCGGAAGGTTGATCTGCTCGGCGCAGAGCCCGGTCAGCGAAGCGTTGAGCACGTCGACCAGCGTACCGAGCGTCTCCTCGTCTATCGGGTCGGTGAGGCGCAGGTGCTTTGATACGACGGCGCCCGTCGACATCATCATTATAAGTACGAAATTATACCCGTCGATAAAGGTCGCGCGGAAGCTTGACGCCGAAGCGGAGCAGGTGCGCGGCTTGACCGCGATCGCGGTATAATTGGTCAGCGAGGACGCGAGACGCGAAGCCGCGAGCAGGATCTGATCAAGCTCGTCGCTTTTTGCCTTGAGTATCCGGTGGATCTGAGCCAGTTCGCCCTGCGTCATCGCATAGCGCTCTATCAGCTGGTCGACGTAAAAACGGTAACCGAGCTGTGACGGTACGCGTCCCGCCGAAGCGTGCGGCTGTTCGAGGTAACCGAGCTCCTCAAGTTCCGCCATCTCGTTGCGGACCGTCGCGGAGGAACAGTTGATACCCGGAAGCGCCATAAGCGATTTTGATCCGACAGGTTCGCCGCATTCGATATGCGATTCGACTATTGCTTTCAGTATGAGCTTTTTCCGCTCGCTGAGTTCATCTCCCAGCATATCGATCTTCCTCCCGCTTTCCCCGACCCGGCCCTGTTTTTAGCACTCTTCGGCCGCGTCTGCTAAACTTCGCTAATATTATACCGCCAAACGGGGTGAAAAATCAAGTGTTTAGGCGAATTTTTTGTGTTTTTTTTAAAAAAATTGTATGAGTTTTGTTTTTCACGCCTTCGGAATGCTAAACGGACGCCGCGGACCCTTTAGGGCCGGATTCGAAGGCGTCCGTTCGTTATCATATTCGGAAGAGGCCGAGATGACAAAAGGGGCTGTAAAAAAAGTCTGACTTTTTTACAGCCCCGGCTAAATTCGCCGTTCCGGCGAGCTAAATTATGCTTCGCTTAGCTAAATTTGCTTCGCAAGCTAAATTCGGCTTCGCCGAGCTAACTGCGGCGAATTAAGGCAATACCGCACAATTCGACGCGCACGTCTTGCCGGCTCTTTTGATGCCGGTAGGGGTAATACCGCGCCATTCACCGCACGCATCCTGCCGGCCATTTTCGTGCCGGTTTCCGCTTCGAAGTCTTGAAAAACATCCAGTTT
>JAGDAM010000130.1 GCA_017959485.1 Clostridia bacterium | reverse complement strand
GTGCCTCCGCCGAAAGCGGAACGTGCACGGGCATCTGGTCGCCGTCGAAGTCGGCGTTGAAGGCGGTGCAGACGAGGGGATGAAGCTTGATGGCGCGTCCCTCGACGAGTACCGGCTCGAAGGCCTGAATCGAAAGGCGGTGGAGCGTAGGAGCGCGGTTGAGGAGCACGGGATGCTCTTTGATGACGTTTTCGAGCGCGTCCCACACGTCGGGATTGACTCTCTCGACCTTCTTCTTCGCCTCTTTGATGTTGGTGGCGTTGCCGGTCTCGACGAGCCTCTTCATGACGAAGGGCTTGAAGAGTTCGAGAGCCATCTCCTTCGGGAGACCGCACTGATAAATCTTAAGCGACGGACCGACGACTATAACCGAACGTCCCGAATAGTCGACACGCTTGCCGAGAAGATTCTGACGGAATCTTCCCTGCTTTCCTCTCAGCATTTCGGAGAGGGATTTCAGCGTGCGGTTGTTCGGACCGGTGACCGGCTTTCCGCGGCGGCCGTTGTCGATGAGAGCGTCGACCGCCTCCTGCAGCATCCGCTTTTCGTTGCGGACGATGATCTCGGGCGACTCAAGCTCGAGCATCTTGCGCAGACGGTTGTTGCGGTTGATGACTCTGCGGTAAAGTTCGTTAAGATCGCTCGACGCGAATCTTCCGCCGTCCAGCTGGACCATCGGGCGGATATCCGGAGGCAGAACCGGGATGACCGTGAGGATCATCCAGTCGAGATGGTTGCCCGAACGGCAGAAGCTCTCGAGAACTTCAAGCCGCTTGAGCATACGCACCTTGTTCTGGGCGGTCGCGTTCGGAAGCTGTAAGCGAATCTCCTCGGCGACCCTTTTCGCGCCCCTCGTGCAGAGACTTTCGAGCTCTTCCCTCTCGGCGTCGGAAAGCTCGTCGCGGTCCGCGTTCTGGAGCTCGACGCGTCTTTCGTACTCGCTGTCTTCCAGTCCGAATCTCTGAAGCAGTTCAAGAACCGCCTCGGCTCCCATTCCCACGCGGAAGGTCGAATCGGATCTGAACGACTGGGAATCCAGAGCGTCCCTGTATTCGGTCTCTGTAAGAACCGTACCGCGCTCGAAAGAGGTGAATCCGGGGTCGAGAACGATATTCTGGGCAAAGTAGAGGACCTGTTCGAGGTCTTTCGCGCTGAGCCCGAGAACTATGGCAAGTTTCGACGGACTTGCCTTGAAATACCAGATGTGAGACACCGGGCAGGCAAGTTCGATATGGCCCATTCTTTCTCTGCGGACCTTCTTGGTCGTCACTTCGACGCCGCAGCGGTCGCAGATAATCTTTTCGGGCAGATTGTGCGCCTTCTTGTATTTTCCGCAGGCGCAGGCACCGTCCTTGGTCGGCCCGAAGATTCTTTCGCAGAAGAGTCCGCCGGGCTCGGCTTTGAGGGTACGATAGTTGATCGTTTCGGGCTTCGTCACCTCGCCGTACGACCATTCCCTGATCATATCGGGTGAAGCCAGACCGATCTTTATAGACGCAAATTCATTGTTATCCATTAATCAGCACTCCTCGTTTTCAGTTTTCTTCGTCGGATTCGCCGGAAAATCCGTCTTCGTCGTCTCCGTCGTCGCTGCCGTATCCGTCGTCTTCGTCGTCGTAGACTTCGCCGTCGCCGTCTTCCTCATCGTCTTCGATGGGATTTCCGTCCTCATCGACGTTTACGCTGTGGAATCCGTCGGAGAAGTCCTCTTCGCGGTCTTCCGGATAGGCGTCGTCGTCGCTCTTAAGAGCGGCGTCGCGGCGGTTGGAATAGGGAGACGCCTCTTCGGTTCCGATCGAAGAGAGGGTTATCTCCTCCCCGTCGGAGTCGAGGACTTTGATGTCAAGGCAGAGCGACTGCAGTTCCTTGACCAGCACCTTGAACGACTCGGGAACGCCGGGCGTGGGGATATTCTGTCCCTCGATAATCGCCTGGAAGGTTCTGCGGCGTCCTTCGACGTCATCCGACTTGACGGTAAGAATCTCCTGGAGAGTGTAGGCGGCGCCGTATGCTTCGAGCGCCCAGACTTCCATTTCTCCGAAACGCTGTCCGCCGAACTGCGCCTTGCCTCCGAGAGGCTGCTGGGTGACCAGCGAGTACGGTCCGTTCGAACGGGCGTGAATCTTGTCGTCGACCAGGTGATGAAGTTTGAGATAAGACATGATACCGACTGTGACGGGGTTGTCGAAGGGTTCTCCGGTCCGTCCGTCGTAAAGCACGGTCTTGCCGTCGAGAACTTCCAGCTTCGTTCCTCCGTCGGGAAGCGTGACCGTTCTGGTCTTCTTTCCGTCGACGTTTTCGCCGGGGAAGACGTCGCGCCACATATCTGCCATTTCCATGCACTCGATAATGTCGCGCTCGTTGGCGCCGTCGAACACCGGCGTCATAACCTTCCAGCCGAGTTTGCGGGCGGCGATGCCGAGGTGAACCTCAAGCAGCTGTCCGATATTCATACGGGAGGGAACGCCCAGCGGGTTGAGAACGATGTCAAGCGGAGTTCCGTCGGGCAGGAATGGCATGTCTTCGGGAGGAAGAATGCGCGAAACGACACCCTTGTTTCCGTGGCGGCCGGCCATCTTGTCTCCGACCGAAATCTTTCTCTTCTGGGCAATATAGACGTGAACGACCTTGTTGACTCCGGCGGGAAGCTCGTCGCCGTTGGCGTGCGAGAAGACGCGGACGTCGACGACGATGCCCGATTCTCCGTGAGGCAGCCGCAGCGACGTGTCGCGGGTCTCGCGGGTCTTTTCTCCGAATATCGCGCGAAGCAGACGCTCCTCGGCGGTGGGATCGGTCTCGCCCTTCGGAGAAACCTTTCCGACGAGAATGTCGCCGGCGTGGACTTCGGTGCCTATTCTTACGATACCGTCTTCGTCGAGGTTGCGCAGAACGTCCTCGCCGACCTGCGTAATCTCGCGGGTAATCTCCTCGTCGCCGAGTTTTGTCGTTCTCGCCTCGTGCGAGTAGACCTCAATGTGCAAAGAGGTGTACTTGTCGTCGCGGACGAGATTCTCGTTCAGCAGCACGGCGTCTTCGTAGTTGTAGCCTTCCCATGTCATGAAGCCGATGAGCGCGTTTTTACCGAGCGCGATCTCGCCGTTGGAAGTCGCCTGACCATCCGCGATAACCTGTCCCGCCTTGACTCTGTCGCCGTCTTTTACGATCGGCCGCTGGTTGCAGCAGGTACCCTGGTTGGTGCGTTTGAACTTGATTATGCGGTAAACGTCGCTCTCGCCCTCGTCGGAAAGAACGACGATCCTGGAAGCGTCGACGTAGGTCACGCGTCCGGAGCGTCGGCAGATAACCGTGACTCCCGAGTCGACCGCGACCTTGTACTCCATACCGGTACCGACTATCGGAGAGTCGGTCACCATCAGCGGGACGGCCTGCTTCTGCATGTTCGAACCCATCAGAGCACGGGAGTTGTCGTCGTTTTCGAGGAAGGGGATCATGGCGGTGGCGGCGGAAACGACCATCTTCGGGGATACGTCCATATAATCTATATCGGAAGGATCGTATTCCTTGAATTCGCCTCTGTCGTGAGCCGTGACCTTGGCGTTGATGAATCTGCCGTTCTCGTCGATCGGCTCGTTCGCCTGAGCGATAACGAACCTGTCCTCGTAATCGGCGGTCATATAAACGATCTCGTCGGTCACTCTTGTAACGACGCTTCCGTCCTCCGCCTTCTCATGAAGCACTCTGCGGTAGGGCGCCTCGATGAAGCCGTAATCGCTGATTTTGGCGTAGGTGGCAAGATAGGAGATAAGACCTATGTTGGGACCTTCGGGGGTCTCGATGGGGCACATACGGCCGTAATGCGTATAATGGACGTCACGCACGTCGAAAGAGGCCCTGTCGCGAGACAGACCGCCCGGGCCGAGAGCCGAAAGACGGCGCTTGTGAGTCAGCTCGGAAAGCGGGTTCGCCTGGTCCATAAACTGCGACAGCTGCGAGGATCCGAAGAACTCCCGGACGACCGAGAGCATAGGTCTCGTATTGATAATGTGGGCGGGGTTGAGCTTGTCGCTGTCCTGAAGATTCAGCTTTTCGGATACCGACTTGTTCATTCGGGTGAATCCGATGCGCATCTGATTCTGAAGCTGCTCGCCGACCGATCTGATGCGGCGGTTTCCGAGATGGTCGATGTCGTCCACCGAGCCGATGTCGTATTTCAGGCCGAGGAGATAGTTGATGGTTGCGAAAATATCGTCCTTGGTAATATATCTCGGGCAGAGTTCCGCGATGTTCTCGCGGACGAGTCTCTTGATCTCGCCGATATCACCGCCCGCCTGCTCGATCAGCGAACGGAAGAGAGCGGTGCGGACCTTCTCTCTGACTCCGCAGTCGTGAAGATCCTCGCCGATAATGCTTTCGGGCCAGCAGGTATTGTTGGAGAAGACCTTTATTTCCTCTCCGTTTCCGCCGTCGACGTACGCCTCGTTCACGGCGGCGTATTCCACTTCTCCCGCGTCCTTCTCGGTCAGCACGGTGCCTGCCTCGAAAAGAACCTCTCCCGTGATCTCGCTGACGATATCCCGGGTGAGTTTGCGGCCGGCCAGTCTTGCCGCGATCGACATCTTGCGGTCGTATTTGTATCTTCCGACCGGGGCCAGATCGTATCTCTTGGGGTCAAAGAAGAAATTGTGGATAAGCGTCATGGCGGCTTCGGCCTGTGCCGGCTCGCCGGGACGGAGCTTGCGGTAGATCTCGCGAAGCGATTCCACCGAGCAGCTGGAGCCGCGCTGTTCGGCGGTTGAAACCGATTCGTCGTGTTCGACGGTCGATTTAATCCGCGGATCGGCTCCGAAAATCGCGTACATATCCTCGACCGATTCAATGCCGGGAACCATAGTCTCGCCGTCGATGCCGAGGGCTCTTATAAACATGGTAAGCGGAAGCTTGCGGTTTTTGTCTATCCTCACCCACATCATATCGGTGCTGTCGATTTCGTACTCGAGCCAGGCGCCGCGGTAGGGGATGATCTGAGCCGCGAAGACCTTCTTCCCCGACTTGTCTATATCGGAGGAATAGTACATTCCGGGAGAACGGATGATCTGGGAGACGATAACGCGCTCCGCACCGTTTATAACGAAGGTGCCGTTTTTGGTCATAAGCGGGAAACCGCCGATGTATACGTCGGTCTCCTTGACTTCGAAGGTGAGTTTGTTAGTCAGCCGTACCTTGACGTACAGAGGCGCCTCATAGTTAACGCCTCTCTCCTTGCATTCCTCAACGGAATATTTCGGCGCCCTGTCCAGCGAATAGGAAATATATTCGATCGAAAGGTTGCCGGAGTGGTCGAATACGGGAGAAACGTCCCTCAGGACTTCGTTCATTCCCTCTTCGAGAAACCACGCGAAGGATTTGGTCTGGATAGCTAGAAGATCGGGAATCTCGAGAGTGGTTCTCGTCTTGGAGAAGCTCTTTCTCAGGTTGTTCCCGAGCTTCTGGTCGGTGACTTTGACCATTTACTTTTCACTCCATTCAATATATTTGTTGATGCCGTCGCCTCCGAAAACAGCTGTCCGGAAGGTCCGGCGCGGCGTCGCGCGGAACCCCCGGGGCAACCTTATCGGCATAGATAGCGATTATAATACATTTTGCTATTATACATCATTTCGGCCGCATTGTCAATAGTAAATAACATTTTTTTTGAGAATTTGCGTCTAATACATAAAAACAAAGCCGTTTTTCCTGTTTCGGATTGTTGACAAAGCTTTTTTTTGGATGTATAATAATATTTGAATCGAAAAAAGAAAGGACAATTGAATATGTTTGAAAAATTCAAGAGTCTCATCGTTGATGAGCTTCAGGTCGATCCGGAGAAAGTCACTCCCGAGTCCGATCTTTCGAACGACCTCGGCATCAATTCAATCGAACTTGCCGAACTCGTCATGAGATGCGAGGAAACCTTCGGAGTCGACATCAAGGACGAAGATATGCACGACTTCGTCACCGTCGGAGACGTCGTCGGATACCTCGAGAAAAACTCAACCAAGTGATATTCACCCGGGGGCTGTCGGTTAACTGTTGACAGCCCTCAGTTTTTTACGGCGTCAGACGCCGGATTAAACCCGAAAGAACCATGAACGAACCTCTCGGAAAGATACTGTTCGAAGGAATCGCCTCGATTTCGGCGCTGATAAACGCCTCGGAGACGGGGCGGGCAAGGCGCGGCATTCTCCGCATATATATAGAACGGAACAGATTCGAGTCGGAATTCCGCCGCGTCAAGTTCGTCAGCGCTGCGGCTGAGAAACTCGGGTTTGAGATCACGCCCGTGACAACCGACGAGGCGTCGGCGCTCGCCGGAGGGCGCACGCACGGCGGATTTCTCGCCGAAGTCACTCCCGCGGTATATCCCGGGCTTGACCTCATAACGCCGGAGACCGGCGGATACTTCGCCCTTCTCGAAGGCGCAGAGGATCCGTATACGCTGGCGCACTCACTCCGGTCGCTCTATCTCTGCGGAGCCGGAGGAGTCATTCTCTCGCGCCCGCTTCCCGACGGCCAGGACGCTCTCATAGCGCGCGCTTCGGCGGGAACGTCGGAACTCCTCCCCGTCTTCGTCGGTCCGGCGGACGAAGCCGTCGGCATCTTCAAAAAACACGGATATACCGTCGCCGCCGCCTCGGCGCGCTCGGCCGAAGACTGCGACCGGGCGGCTGTCCCCTTCCCCCTGCTTCTTGTCGTGGGAGGCGAAAAGCGCGGGATAACCCGAAAGATACTTGATCTTTGCGACATTTCGCTCCGCGTCCCCTACGCGCGCGAGGCGCTCTGTTCGCTTCCGACCGAAAGCGCCGTCGCGGTGCTTGCGTATGAAATCTGCCGCCGTACGCGGGCGGCGAAAGGCGACCGCTAATGTTTAATAAAAACGGTAAGAAATTCAAACTTTTCGATATGAACCGGGACGGTCCCGGAGTTTCGAAGGAAGAGGGCCCGCTAAAGCCCAATCTCTGGAACCTGCCGAAGTTCTATTTCAGACAGTTCACCAAGGTTCTGTCCCTCAACTTCGCGATGCTTCCGCTTATTCTCCTTCCCGCCGTTCTTTTTTACGTATACGTCACGGCGCCATCCATGCCCACCGAGACCGATCCCTCGTTTGCCCCGCTTTTCGGGATCTACACGGCGAATCCGACTCCCGGTCTGATCTCGCTCCTCGGCGTCTGCGGCTTCCAGCTTCCGCTACAGACCTATGACACGGTGCGTATCGCCGTCACCGTCGCTATCGGGATCGTGTTTGCCGCTCTCTGGGGCTGGATCAACGTCGGAGCCGCCTTCTGCACGCGCGGTATGTTCCGCGGCGACCCGGTCTTCATCTGGAGCGACTTCACCTACGCGATAAAGCGCAATCTGTGGCAGGGGCTGTTTGTAGGCCTTCTCGATTTTGCCTGCATCGCGGTGCTTATATTCGATTTCATCTACTTCTCGTCGGTCGGGGGAACCTTCGTCCTTGATTTCTTCTACTTCGCGATCTTCGGCGTCTGCCTCGTCTTCATGTTCATGCGGTATTACGTCTATACCATGCTCGTGACGTTTGACATCAAATTCCGGAAACTGCTGAAGAATTCGCTAATCTTCTCGGTACTCGGGATCAAGCGCAACCTGATGACGCTGCTCGCGATATTCCTCGTGGTTGCCGTCAACGCTCTTATCGCTCTCGCTCTCTGGCCATTCGGCCTCGAAGGCGTCGCGATAATCCTTCCGGCAATCTATCTGCTCCCGACAATCGCTCTCTTCAAAACCTACGGCGCCTATCCGGTCATTGAAAAGTATATGATCAAAAAGGATGAATGAACAATGAAAGGCAAAGTTCTCCGCTCCGCCGCGCTTCTTATTCTTGCCGCGGCAATTCTGCTCCCCTTCGCCGCGGCCTGCGGTAAAGACGTCCCGCAGGATACGACGGAACCCGACGCGACTACTCCGGATCCGGAGCAGACAGAGCCGGCTCCCGAACTCTGGCGCGATTTTGTAAACGGAACCGCTCCCGCATACACCATAGTCCGCCCCGAAGTCGGACTGCTCTATTCGGGAATGGCGGTTGAGATCTCCTCGGCGCTCTGCGAAATCAGCGGAGTCTATTTCGGGATCGAATCCGATTACGTCGGCTGGAAGGGCATTCCCGACCGGAACGAGATACTCGTAGGCGATACCAACCGCGACGAAACCGCCGAGGTCAAAGCCCGGCTGAACGAGAACAATCCATACGAGATCGCTACAGTCGGCAAGCGGATAGTTATCGTCGGAATCGACGAGCGGAACACCGCACGCGCGGTCGAAAAATTCATATCCGATTACACCGGCAAAACGGTTTATATCGACTACATCGTTCCCGAGTCGTCGGATACCGCCGTTCCGGTTTCGGCGCCTCTGCCCGAAAAATCTGCGCAGAGCATCGATAACACCGACCGGACGGGTCATCCCGAAGTATCGGCGGACGGAGCCGACGTCGAGGCGCTGCTCGCGTCGGATCCCGCGTTTGATTATACCGAGGAATACAAGATCCGCTTCTCCGGCACTCCCGGCAACAAGGTCTGGACCGCCGATGAGATAAAGACGGGACTTATCGTAAGCAGATACGACACGCTTTACAACGTGGTCGCAGACGTCAACGTCCGCGCCTACGGAGCCGTCGGAGACGGAAAGGCGGACGACACCGCCGCCTTCAAAGCGGCCGTGGCCGCCGTCGAAGAACTCGGCGGAGGAACGGTTTACGCTCCTCCCGGATACTACTGCCTGACCGAAACCATTAAACTGCCTCCGCTCGTAACTCTCGCCGGAGAGCTCAGGCCCGGCACAGCCGAAGGCACCGTGCTCTGCATTTACGGCGGAAAGGGCGAAACCGACCGGAACAAAGCGGCCGTCATCTGCGGCTCGCACTCCTCGGTGCAGAATCTCGCGTTCTGGTATCCCGAGCAGACCTTCGTAAACGGCAAGCCCATCCCCTATCCGGCATCGATCACCCAGGGATACATTAACGGACTCACCGTCCGCAACGTCACCTTCGTCAACTCCTACCGCGGAATCGACGCCGCCCAGCAGGGCGCCGTCTACGCACTTCAGTATATCCGCGACAACTGCGGGACCTGCCTTGAGTACGGATTCCGCAACGAGTACGACCTCGACGTCGGCAAGATCGAGAATCTGTCGCTCTCTCCCGATTACTGGCTCGCGAGCGGCCTGCCCGGAACCCCGAACGCCGAACTGCTCCGCACCTATATGCTCCGCAACTCCGAGGGCATCATGATGGGCGGCGCCGACTGGTTCTACTTCTCCGACCTGAAATTCAGCGGCCTCAACAAGGGCATGCACTTCTTCACCGACACCTGCTCGGGCTCGCAGTCGCTTGCAAACGGACAGATTCTCAACCCCGTTATAACCGACTGCTTCAACGCGATCTACGTAGATAACGTCTCCTGGTTTGAAATCACCGGCGGCAAGCTTTCGGGATCGGGCAACAAAGGCGCCGCGGCGGTCTTCTTCGGCCCCGAAGCCGGGACGCTGAGAGACAATCAGCCGGGTTCGCTCCTATTCATAGGCACCGAGCTTTCCTCCGCCGGCCAGTCCGCCGTCATCAGCCAGCGCGTCAAACCGTCGCTCTTCTTCACCGACTGCGTCATTTCCTCCGCTTACGGCCGTGCGATTGCAAGGCAGAACTCGCTCAAGGTCGCCTTAATCAACTCGGAGGTAAAGGATGCCGGTGTTTACGAGGAGAAAATCGTCGTCAATCCCGAGGCGGAAAAAGCTCCGGTCATCGACACCGCGGACTACGTAAAGACAACCAAACCCCGGTCCGACGCCTTCATCGACCTGACGTGCGAGCCGTACAACGCAAAGCGCGGAGAGGACATATCCGAAAAACTTCAGAAGGCGATCGACGATCTCGGCGCGGGCGGAGGAACCGTCTATCTGCCGGCCGGCGAATACTACGTTAACAGCCATATCGATCTTAAGCCCGGAGTCGAGCTGAGAGGATCAACCTTTACAGCTCACGTGGATATCTATCTCACTCTTGCTAAGACCGTCGAAGACCGCAGCGAGGACGGCACCAATCCCTACCGCGCCTGCGGAACGGTGATATACACCGACTTCGGCATGGGCGACTCTGACGGCCTCGAATTCATTTCGATGTACGAGGGATCCGGCCTCTGCGGCCTCTCAATCGAATACTACCGTCAGAAATCGACCGGGATCATCCCCTGTTCCTACACCGTGAGGGGTCACGGCAGCAACGTCTACGTAATCGACGTCGGAATGTCCTCATCCTGGAACGGCATAGACTTCGCGTCGGAAAAATGCGATAACCACTACGTCGAATTCGTATGGGGCGTGGGCCTGGCGAACGGCGTGCGCGTCGGAGCCGGCAGCGAGGGCGGAATAATCCGCGACTGCCACTATACCGTCAACTGCTGGCAGATAGGCCGATACAGAGACTCCAACTACTGGGACAACGTGGCCGCTGTCGCGCGTGAAAAATCGACAACCTTCCTGATCACCGACTCGACCGGCGAAGTTCTCTACAACAACTTCTCGATCAACCAGCGCAACGGAATTTCGATCGGCTCCGGAGCCCGCGGCGTTCTGCTCGCGGGAACGGCGGTCGACTGGTCCGACTGCGATATCCGCATGCGGGGAGACGCCGAGGCAACCGTCGTCAACGGTCAGTTCGTGGCGGTAAACGACAAGAGTTCGCCCGAATTCACCCTTTCGGTGTGCATCTACACCGAAGAATCCTTCACCGGCAAACTCCGCATCTTCAACGCGACGTACTGGGGCTCGCCCGTACGCGACTACAAGCTCACCGGATCCGGGACCGTCTTCTCGTCCACCGTTCAGGTCGGCGGAGCCGCCTGTGAGATAACCGCCGGCAAGGCAGTATTCATCGGCATCTCTCCGTCGAAAGGAAGGACGACCGTCTTCACCGGAAGCGACGGCTGCGAATCGCTGAAGGTCAGCTGCACGCTTCCCGAAGGCAACTCGAGAGTCGAGGGAAGCATCCCCGCGGAGAGGGTTACGGTTAACTGAGATATTCGCCCGATTCCGGGCTGATATTTCACGGTATTACTGAATAACACAGGCGATGTAAAAAAACTCGTTTCACGAGTTTTTCCATCGCCGTCGAGCGTTTGCTCGGCGCGAGACCTGAAGTGTACCCCATGTCAAGGACAATTTTGATTTTTAAGGGTT
>JAGDAM010000129.1 GCA_017959485.1 Clostridia bacterium | reverse complement strand
TCTCCTCCGGCCTCGGTGAAGGCGAGTCCGTTGACGACGCCGACGAGGTCCTCGCCGCCCGCGGTCTCGGGTATGAGTTTGCGTCCGCCGAGGAAATCCTTGAGATTCTCGGCCGTAACGGTAACCTTGCCGGTCAGTTTTCCCTCGAGGATGCCGCGCGCGGCCTTGCGGCAGACGTCGGCAATCAGGCGTTCGAGGTTGCGCACTCCCGCCTCGCGGGTGTAGCAGTCGACGATCTCGAATATCGCGGCGTCGGTAATCGCGAGACGCCGGCGGGTGAGTCCGTGACGCGAGAGCTGCTTGGGAATCAGATGGTTTTTCGCTATCGAAAGCTTCTCGTTCCTCGTGTATCCGTTGAGCTCGATGACTTCCATGCGGTCGAGAAGCGGACGCGGGATGGTGTCGGTCGTGTTGGCCGTCGTGATGAAGAAGCACTCGGACAGATCGAAGGGATACTCGATGAAATGGTCGCGGAAGTTTTTGTTCTGTTCGGGGTCGAGGACCTCGAGCAGGGCGGAAGCCGGATCTCCGCGCAGGTCCGACGTGAGTTTGTCGATCTCGTCGAGCAGCATGAGCGGATTGCAGACTCCCGCCTGTTTCAGGGCGGCGATTATCCGCCCGGGCATAGACGCGACGTATGTCTTGCGGTGTCCGCGGATGTCGGCCTCGTCGTGGATTCCGCCGAGCGAAACTCTTACGTATTTGCGGTTCATCGCCCTCGCGAGCGAGGCGGCGATTGAGGTCTTGCCGGTCCCGGGAGGGCCGACGAGACAGATTATCTGGTTCTTGAGCCCGGGGTTGAGCTGCTTTACAGCGATGAACTCAAGTATTCTTTCCTTAACCTTTTCAAGGCCGTCGTGATCGGCGTCGAGCCGCTTTGCGGCGGCGGACACGTCGGTCCGGTCGCGGGTGCGCTTCCCCCAAGGGAGTTCGAGAACCTCCTCGATGTAGTTGCGGGAGACGGTCGCCTCGGCCGAGCCGTAAGGCGTGCGCATCAGGCGGTCGTTTTCCTTCGTCAGCTTTTTCTTCAGTTCTTCGGGCATCGCGGAAGCGGCGATTTTATCCGCGAAGTCGTCCGGATCCTGCTCCTCCCCGAGTTCGTCCTCGATCACTTTGATCTGTTCGCGCAGGAAATATTCGCGCTGGCTGCGCGCGACGCGTTCGGCGGTCTGGCGCTGAATGTCCTTCTCGCACTCGATGATCTCGCACTCGCTCTTCATTATCTCTATGAGCAGAGCGCAGCGTTCGAGCGGGTCGAAGCACTCGAGGATCCGCTGCTTGTCGTCCGATCTCGTCAGTACCGACGCGGCGACGAAATCGGAGAGAAGGGCGGGATCGGTTATCTTCTTCGCGGTCGAGATGAGCGACGCCGAGGGCATTCCGAGGAGTTTAGTCATTTTCGCGAGCTGCTCGCGTATCATCTCGGCGTACGCGGTGCCGCGTATTCCTCCGCCGTCGGCGAGCGTCACCGTCTTTGCGAAAAGGGTCGCTCCGATGATTCTGCCCGTCTTTGAAAAATCCACCACCTGGCCGCGGGACACGCCCTCGCAGATAATTCTGACGCTTTTGCGGTCGCGGTCGTTGGCGCTCTGCCTGATGGTGACTATCGTGCCGGTGCGCGCGAGAGAGGAGACGTCGGGAGTGCCCCCCTTGTCGTCCGCGATATATACGAGAAGAACCCGGAGTTCTCCCGCCACCGCGGCGTCAACCGCGGCGACCGCGGCCTCGTCGTCGGTCTCGAAATCTATCGGGATGTGCGGGAAGGCGACGGCGTCGTGCAGGGGAATGACCGGAAGAGTTATGAAATCTATTTTTTCGGTTGTCTTTGTCATTTCTGGGGTCTGTCTTACCTTTCGGGAAAATAAAGCTAAAATTGGAATTATACTATTATATCATAAAAAGCGCAATTAGTAAACAGAAAAAAGGCAATAAAAAAGCAGCGGGAAGGCAGGGAAAAGCGGCGGGAAGGGAATAAAAAAAGCAACAACGGTGACCGGTTCCTGCGCGTTGATATCATAAGATTGATATTCCGCAGAAAAGGGTGACCGTTGTGCATTCGAGGCCTCCGCAGGAATCTCCCACGGTGCTAATACATTATACCGCGCTTTCCGGCTTTTGTAAATTGTAAATAATTCCAAAAACCGCGGAATCTTTAAAAGACGTTTTGTGCAAAACACAAAAAAACGAAAAACCGTTGACAAACCGCTCTCAGGGTGGTATAATATTAGGCGCTCGTGAAACGGGGTCGTTTTCCGAGCTCATACAACAAAGCAGAACTCTCCGTTCTCACCCTGCCGCGCAGCGAGCAGGCGTCAACATTTTCCCGGGAGAATCTCCCGGCTGTTTGCGGGACACGGAGGCAATCCGTGTTTTTCTTTTTCCCGGAGGTGAATTACAATAGCAACCAAAGAGATTCTCGTCAACGAACAGATCAGATTCAAGGAAGTCAGGGTCATCGGCTCTGACGGAAACCAGCTCGGCATTATGAGCTCCGACCAGGCGCTCAGGACGGCCTACGCCGCCGGGCTCGACCTCATTTTGATTTCGCCGGGCGCTCAGCCGCCCGTCTGCCGCATTGCCGACTGGGGCAAGTACAAGTTCGAGCAGGACAAGCGGGAGAAAGAGGCGAAGAAAAAGCAGAACATCGTCGAGATCAAGGAAGTGCAGCTCACCTGCCGCATCGACACTCACGATTTCGACACAAAAGTCAGAAACGCCGTGCGCTTCCTCGGCGACGGGAACAAGGTCAAAGTCGTTCTCAGGTTCAGGGGAAGGGAAATGAGCCATCAGCAACTCGGACGCGACATTCTCGACAGATTCAAGGCGGCCACCGCCTCCGCGGGAAACGTCGAGCGTGAGCCATCCGTCGACGGACGTTTTATGACTATGGTCATTTCTCCTCTTAGGGAGAAGGACAAAAAAGAGCTTGCGAGACAGCAGGCTGCGGCTGCGGCCGCTGCGGCGTCGGCGGCTCCGAAGACCGATTCCGAAAACTGAAAATCAATTATCTACAGGAGTTATATTATGGGCAAGATCAAGACACACAGAGCTTCCGCCAAGCGCTTCTCGGTCACGGGAAACGGACTGGTGAAGATGAATCATTCGCACCACCGCCATAAGCTCGGCAAAAAGGACCAGAAGAGAAAGAGACATCTCCGCTCCTCCGATTACGTTCAGGGCAAAGTCGCCTCCAACATCAAGGCGCTCATCAACAAATAATCAGGTGAATCGAAACAGGAGGTAAAGAGAAATGGCAAGAGTCAAGGGCGCGATCATGACGCGCAAGAGAAGAAACAGCGTTCTCAAGGCAGCCAAGGGATACTACGGATCCAAGAGCAAGCACTTCCGCGTGGCCAAGCAGGCCGTTATGAAGAGCGGAAACTACGCATATATCGGACGCAAGCAGAAAAAGAGAGATTTCCGCCGGCTCTGGATCACCCGCATTTCCGCGGAAGCCAAGGTCAACGGAATGAACTATTCGACGCTTATCCACGGTCTCAAGAAGTGCGGTATCGACCTGAACCGCAAGATGCTTTCCGAGATCGCGGTCGCCGACAAGGCCGCTTTCGCCTCTCTCTGCGAGAAGGCAAAGGCAGCTCTCTGAAAATAACTTATCGGGGGATCGTCAAAAACCTTGCGGTTTTTAGGGATCCCCCTTTATCGTGAAAGGACATTCAATGGACGAAGTTTATATCACCTCGAGAAAGAACCCGCTCGTCTCGCTTGTCGCGTCGCTCAAACTCAAGAAAAACCGCGACGCGGAGGGACTTTTCCGGGCGGACGGCGTCAAGCTTCTTTGCGAGGCGGCCGCCTGCCGCGCCGGTTTTTTCGCGGTTCTCGTAAAAAAATCGTCCGCGGAGAAACTGCTTCCGCTCCCCGGAAATGTCCGTCCGGAGCGCGGAGTTTTTATTCTCGACGACGGCGTCTTTGAAAAAATAACCGAAGAAAAGTCTCCCGAAGGGGTCGTTTCGGTGATAAAATATCTTGACACCGTCCGTAAAAGTGATACAATAATAAATAATGCGCATTTTGGGATAGGTCCCGAAGAGGGGGTTATCGCCCTCGAATCGGTTCGCGATCCCGGAAACGTCGGCACGGTTCTGCGTTCGGCCGCGGCGTTCGGATTCGAAACCGTTATTATGTCGTCCGACTGCGCCGACGTCTATTCCTCCCGCGCCGTGAGAGCCGCCATGGGGGCGCTTTTCTCACGCCGCGTGATTACGGTCGACGATCTTCCCGGAGCTCTTTCGGTTTTGCGGGAGAGCGGAAGAAGGATCTGCGCCGCCGCGCTGACGCCCGATTCGGTACCGCTGCAGGATACGGTGCCCGACCGGCGCGATATTTTTGTTATAGGAAACGAGGGACACGGTCTGTCCGGCGCCGTACTCGCGCAGGCGTCGCTGAAGGTCCGGATACCGATGCTCAGCGGACCGGGCATCGAATCGCTGAACGCGGCGGTCGCCGCGTCGGTGATAATGTACGAAAGAAAGAGGTGCTGATGGACGAAACGGTTTGCCGCGTCTGGCTGTCTCTGGCCCTCCGGCCGGGGAGCGCTAACGCGAAACTGTTCGATCGATTCGATTCCGCCGCTGACGTGTGGCACGCGTCGGCGGATGAACTTAAAGAAGCCGGGGCGAAAGACGGTCTGGTCTCCCGGCTGACGGACAAGGATCTCTCGCAAGCCGCGAGGATCGCGGAATTTGCCGACAGGTACCGCGTGAGTCTGATCACGCTGAAAGACCCGGCGTATCCCGATCTGCTTCGCGGGATTCCCGATCCGCCGTTTTTGCTTTACGTTCTCGGTAGACTTCCCGACTTTGAAAAAACGCTTTCGGTCGGAGTGGTCGGTACGAGAGACATGACCGAATACGGATTTGAAACCGCCTACCGCGTGGGCTACCGGCTCGCCTCGGCGGGCGTCGCCGTGGTAAGCGGAATGGCTCGCGGC
>JAGDAM010000002.1 GCA_017959485.1 Clostridia bacterium | reverse complement strand
GATAACCGGCGCCACGGTGCATTTCGTCAACGAAATACCCGACGGAGGCAGAATAATAATGCAGAAGGCGGTGCGCGTTCACGAGGGCGACACCCCCGAAAAGCTGCAGAAACGCGTTATGCGTCAGGCGGAGTGGAAGATCTATCCCGCTGCCGCCGAAAAAGTTTGTCTTGAAATTCTGAGATCGGAGAAACAGATCAATGGCTAAATACAAGCTTGAAAAACTGCTGTCGGAGAACAGCTACCCCGGACGCGGAATAGTGATCGGAGAATCCTGCGACGGGAGACGTGCTCTTATCGCCTATTTCATAATGGGCAGGAGCGTAAACAGCCGCAACCGCGTTTTCGAGGCCTTCGACGGCGGCATGCGCACGAAGGCGTTCGACGAGTCGAAACTTGTCGATCCGAGTCTGATAATATACAATCCTTATCTGTGTTTCGGCAATTGCGATATAATTACCAACGGAGACCAGACCGACACCGTCCGCGATTTTCTCGCAGCCGGCGCCGGAGTGCCCTTCACGGCCTTCAGGGAGGCGCTCTCCACCCGCGAATTCGAGCCCGACGCGCCCAACTACACGCCGCGGATTTCGGGGATTCTCGAATACGACCGTGAAAACCGGAGCTTTGCCTACGCGCTCTCGATCCTCAAGAGCAACGGAACGCCCGACGTCTGCCGCCGCTTCTTCTTCGAGTATGCTCCCGAGCCGGGAATCGGACATTTTATTCACACCTACCGGTGCGACGGCAGCCCGATTCCGTCCTTCGAGGGAGAACCGGAGGAGGTCGCCCTTCCCGGATCCGCCCGCGAGCTTGCCGACGCGGTCTGGGCCAATCTCAACGAAGACAACAAGGTGTCGCTCTTCGTCAGGGAAGTCCCCCTCGACGGCGGCGAGCCGACCGATATCATAATCAACAAAAACGTATAAAAGGGAGTCGTGAAGATGAAAGAATTCGAGCTTAAATACGGATGCAATCCCAACCAGAAGCCGGCGCGTATCTTTATGAGCGGCGGCGGAGAGCTTCCGGTGGAAATCCTCTCGGGAAGACCGGGATATATTAACTTTCTCGACGCCTTCAATTCCTGGCAGCTGGTCAGAGAACTGAAGGCCGCCCTCGGCATGCCCGCGGCGACTTCCTTCAAGCACGTCAGCCCGACCTCGGCGGCTGTCGGAATCCCGCTTTCCGACACCGAAAAGCAGGCAGACCGCGTCGACGATATCGAAGGCGTAAACGAGTCGCCTCTCGCCTGCGCCTACGCGCGCGCACGCGGAACCGACCGCATGTCCTCCTTCGGCGACTGGATCGCCCTGTCCGACGTCTGCGACGCGACCACCGCCCGCCTTATTAAACGCGAGGTTTCCGACGGCATTATAGCTCCCGGATACGACGACGAGGCGCTGGAGATACTCAGAACGAAGAGAAAAGGGAATTACAATATCGTGAAGATCGATCCCGGCTATATTCCCGAGCCGACCGAGCGCAAGCAGGTGTTCGGGATCACCTTCGAGCAGGGAAGGAACGAATTCCGGATCGACCGCGAGCTTCTTGCGAATATCGTGACGAAAAAACGCGATCTTCCCGAAAAGGCGGTGCGCGATCTCATCATCTCGCTCATCACTCTCAAATACACTCAGTCAAACTCGGTCTGCTACGCTTACGGCGGCCAGGCAATCGGAGTCGGAGCGGGACAGCAGTCGCGCATCCACTGCACGCGTCTCGCCGGAAGCAAGGCGGACACCTGGTTCCTCCGCAGATACGAAAAGGTTCTCGCCCTTCCCTTCAGGGAGGACGTGGGACGTCCCGACCGCGACAACGTCATCGACGGATATATCAATCAGAACGAAGAGGACGTCTGCGCCGACGGCAACTGGCAGAAGTATTTCACGAGAAGACCCGAGCCGCTGACCGCTTCCGAAGCGCGCTCGTATCTCGACG
>JAGDAM010000128.1 GCA_017959485.1 Clostridia bacterium | reverse complement strand
CTACATCCCGATTGTTTTCTGTGGTCTTTTCCAGCTACAGTCAACTATGGGGTCAAACCGGATTTTGATCAAACTCTAAACTCGCGTTTTCTCGTTTTTTCTCCGTTTTTCGCCGTTTTTCTCGCTTTTTCAAATCGCACCCCCTGAGAAGGTGCGATGCTCCCAAATGTCGCGCGGTACCAGCTCCGCCACACCCCGGTATTGTTGTCGCGGGCTGTAAAAAAAGCAGTGCTTTTTTTAAGCCCGGCTAAATTCGGCTTCGCCGAGCTAAATAATGCTTCGCATAACTAAATTATGCTTCGCATAGCTAAATTTGCTTCGCAAAGTAAATTCGGCTTCGCCGAGCCGTTCGGCAGCTTTTTTTACAGCCGCTGTTATTACTGTTCGTCGAGAATCATGCCGTCGGATTCGGCAAAATCGCGGGCGGCGTTGTATGACACCGCCGGGATCAGTTTTTTCGCTCCGCACCCCGTGCAGCTGACTATCACCGCGTGCGGCGTCAGCTCGAACGACAGCCGCGAGCCCGCGGGATCCGGTTCGTAGCCCTTTTCCCTGCGGTCGGGACAGGAGCAGATCACGGCTCCTTCATCCTCGAGCAGACGCGCGGCGGCGGTCAGAGTCTCGGAAATCTCCGGGTCGGGAAGCGCGGCGTCTCTGTCGGCCGCGAGACTGATATCGGCTTCGTCGCCCCCGCCCATCATATCGAGCAACTCGAGTTCCGAACGGGACAGCTCGTATTTTACTCTGCGTATCTCGCCGGCAAAGAAAACGTCGGCTCCGTAATTGGGGCAGGGAAGAGAGAAGAACTCGCGTTCCGCGAGTTCGCCCGCCGAAAGGACGGCAGTGTGCTTCCCTCCGCAGAGAATGCACGGGAAGGTTACGCGTACGCGGTCACTGTCCCCGCCGGATATCGGTTCGACCGAAGGCCCCCGAAGACGTCGGAGTCCTTCAGGCCGCACTCGGGATTCGCGCAGCGCAGGCGGAATCCGGCGCGTCTGCCGGGGACCGCTCTCCCGGTAAGGGAGAGCATATCCACGGCGCTCATGACGCCGCATCCGCATCCGGGGCACCTGAAGGCGACTATGCGCCCTTCGGGCACCCGTGCTCCCGCGGGGGGATTCGGCTTTTCCGCGAATGCTTTCATGTTAGAGCAGAACTGAAATCAGGCGTTGACGTAGGTGAGTTTTTCCTTGTCGCACTCGACGTGATATTTCGCGCCGAACTCTTCGTACCAGTCGGCGAGTTTCTTGTCGAGAACGGCGTCTCTGGCGTCCACTTTCCAGACCGGATCGCCTTCGCCGGCAAAGTACATCACGTGATATCCGTAATCGGTCTTGACGATTCCGGTGTCGCCTTCGGCTCTCGATTCGTCATAGATCCAGTTTTCGAATTCCTCGACCATGTAGCCCTTTTTGATATTCTCGTAAAGGACGTTGGAGTCCTCGGTGTATTTTTCCCCGAGGGCCTTGAAGGCGTCGAGAGTATGATCCCCGGCAAGATACTCGGCGAGTATCTCGTCGGCTTTCGCCTTGGCGGCTTCCGACGCGGGATTGGTCTTTTCGGTATCCGACTCGTCGTATGCGGTCGTGGCGGCGGTCACGAGTATGTGAGCCGCGCTGACGGTGAGGGAAGAATCGGTGTGAGCCGCTTCCTTAACGAAATAGACGGTGTAGGTGGACGAGGTGTCGCCCTCGGACTTGTCGATGAAGGTGTCGCCTTCCTTGCGTCCGTCGGCAAACAGCCATTTGTTGAGCTCTGAAGCGTCCTCGGCGGCGGGATCAGACCAGGCGGTGCCGCTCGACGTTATGGGAGTAAATCCGTTGGTTACGACGGTTCCGTACACTGAAGTGACGACCTTGCCGAGAACCGTGTTGTAAGCGGTGTCGGGCCAGGTGGGAGCGGTCGCGTCCTCGGCGCCTTCCATCGAAGCGCGCAGATAGGCGATCGTCTTCGTTTTGGAGTCGGCGAGGACCTCGGCGGAGGGCTTGTCGGCGTCCTCAAGCGCCTTGGCCTGTTCCTCGTACGCGGCGTCGAAAGCGTCGGAGGCGGTGTCGCCGCAGAGGTAGTCGATCATCCAGGCCTTGAAGGCGTCTTCCGT
>JAGDAM010000127.1 GCA_017959485.1 Clostridia bacterium | reverse complement strand
GCCTTGAAATAGTCGTTCTCGAGCAGGATGAACTTATACATGTCGAGCGTGAAGTTCTTGGGTATAAGCATGACCGTCACGTCGACGAAGTCTTCCTTGCTCATGAAGGAACCGGCTATCTTGGTGAAGAAGGGGTAAAGCACGATATATGCGATACCGATGAGCAGGAGCAGGCGGAAGATGTACCAGATTACGTCGAACACGAACGCCGCGTTGACGAATTTGGCTTTCAGCCGTTCCTTGAGGGGAGTGCGCTCGAACTCGACTTTAATCTTGTTCTTGGTTTCCTTGTAAACCTTCGGAGCGGTCGGTTGTGCGTTCATTATTCATTCCCTCCCTTCTCAGTCTCTGCGCTGATAGAAGACGTACGCCGAGAAGATCGCGGCGATGATGCCAACTATTCCGATGACGATCAGGAAGTACATCCAGGACATAGCCGAGCTTATCTCCTGACCGTTTGTTTTGGCGTACTCGGTGGCTATGAATTTCATAACCGTGTTCGAGTCTGTGGTGAACGAGTCGATAATCGTGTAAACCGCGTTGACGAGTATCATCGGGCTTATCATCGGGAAGGTGATCTTCCAGAAGGTCTCCCATCCGGTCGCTCCGTCTATCTGGCAGGACTCGTATATCGCGGGGGATATCGACTGAAGTCCGGCGAGGAAGATGAGCATCTGAACGCCCGAGCGGTTGACGATACCGTAGATATTGTTAATCGCTCTGACGACGAAATCGACGATTTCGGTTCCGACCTTCATATTCTGGAAGAGCACTTCTATATCGATTGCCGATACTATGTCGGCTGCCGTCGACTCTCCCGAACCGGTTTCAATACCTTCGTCGATCAGGTCTCCGATGATGTTCTGGGCTTCGATAGACTCCATAATACCCGTGGAGAGTATAACGGGGACGAAGAAGATAGCTCTGAACACCGCTCTGCCGACCATCTTCTGGTTAAGAAGGACCGCCATAAAGAGCGAGAAGAGTATGATCGCGGGGATGTCGAAGGCGAGCGTCTGCAGGCCCGAGACAAGCGTCTTGACGAAGTCGGGGTTGACGAAGAGCGCCTCGTTGTAGTTCTGCCAGCCGACGAAGGTCGTCTCGAATCCGGAACCCGACACGACCTTGATCCGGCAGAAGGAGTACTTGATTGAGTCGATGATCATCGGAAGGTAGATCGCGACGAATCCGACTATAAAGGGCATTACGAAGAACCATCCGGCTCTTGCCTTGCGCTTGTCCAGAGAGGCGATCTTTCTTTTCTTACCTGTACGGGGATTCTTGGGTGTGCTGACCGTCTTATTCAGCTGTATATCCTTGGTCATTTCCGTCCTCCTTATCAGGTTAGTTTAGCGGTAAAGGTCTTCATGGTTCCGTCGGTGTTGAATCTGATTCCTCCGTACGCGGGAACCGTGTAGACGACTTCTCCGTCAGCGACCGTTACGTCAAAGTAGTTGTAGTTGAGTATGAACTTTACGCCGTTTGCGTAACCGATCTCGACGATATTGCCGGTGTCATCGGTGTACTTGGTCTTGACGTAGCCCTCGTCCTCCTCTTCTTCGCCGTCACCGGTCTCTTCTTCGGCAGGAACGCTGTCGTCATAGGGGTCGGCTACCGTCGTGTCGGTGGGAAGGATGGTATTGGCCTCTTCGAGGGCGTCGCGGGCGGCGACAAGCGCCTTCCGGCAGATCTCGTGAATCTCGGCTTCTATCGCGACGACGTCGGTGTGGGAAGCGGCAAGATCGGCTTTGAGCGCGTCGGAATACTCGGGATTCGATCCGAGTACCTCAACCGCGTAATTGGAATCGGCAAGAGCCGTTCTCGCGTTCTTTACGTAGTAGTTGAGACGCGGGACGATGTTGGACGAAACTCTCGAAATCTGAGTCTTGACCGACTTGATGGCGTCGCTCTGGCTCTTGGTAAGAGAACCGAGGGCGGAAGCGGCGGTAACGTACTCGGCTTCGGCGGCGGCCGCTTCGGCGGAATAGGTGTCGTTAAGATCCTCTATCTTGCCGAACGACTTCTCGACGGTGAGATACTCGTCTCTGATTCCGCTGTTGGCCAGGTTCTTCTTGCCGATCATGTCGTTGAACTCGTTGGTCAGGACGGTGTTGAGAACGGTGTAATAACCGTTGAGGTTGCTGTAGAGGGTCGGGGAGATCTCGCGGACTGCCGTGGCGGCGGCGGTCATTTCGGCGTTGGCGGCGGTGTAGTCGTCGTTCGCCTGCACGTACTTGGCGTTCTGCGCTTTGATATCGGGATCGGTGATCGCGTCGATATACTGCTGCTGGACCGCCTTGACCTGTCCGGTGTAGGTGTTGGTGAACTCGCGAAGCTTGGCGGCCGCCTCATCCTTTGCCTTTTCGGCTGCGAGGTAGGTGGCGTCTTTCGTAATCAGCGTGCTGTAAACTTCGGCGTCGGACACACCCGAGGGAACCTTTGTCTCGCCGGTGAAGTACTGCAGGTAGTTGTTTGCCTTAGTGTATTCGGCAAGCGCGGCCTTGTATCTTCCGCCGACGGTTTCAAGCGGCTTCTCTTCGGAAGCGGAATCCTTGGCCTGCTGGTCGAGATCCTTCTGGAATGCGGTAACGTAGCTTTCCATGGCGCGTCTCGCGGCGCTGAGCTTGGCCTGGAGTTCGGTGTAGCTTCTCTCGCTCTTGACCTCGTTTGCGTACTTCTCCTCGAAGACGGCGAGCGCTGCCTCGGCATTGCCCTTGGCGGTCACCGTGTCGGTGAGCAGTTTAAGCTGTGCGTCTGAGAGTTCGACTTCGGTCTTTCCGTTGATGATATCGGAAACCGACGCCACCGCCTGCTCATAGTCCGCTGCCGCGCGCGCGACGGCTTCCTTCAGCGCGGTGTATTCGGCGGATTCGGGAACCGTCGTCATCGCCTCGAACTCGGCGAGCAGTTCCTCGTAGGTCTCGCGGAGAGCGATGTAATCCTCTTTCTCTTCGTAAGCGAGAGTGTACTTTTCGAGTTCGGCTTTGGCTTTCTCGTATGCCTCGAGCAGCTCCTTGTATTTCGCGTTGTTCTCCATATCGGCGAGCAGCGCGGCCTTCACACGGTTGAATTCACCGGTCGCGGCGTCGGAGGCGTCCTTGAGAGCGTTGTATTCGGGAAGATCGAGGTAGGTGTATTCGGCTTCGAGACGTCTTCTCGAAGCGTCGAGTCTGGCTTCGGCGGCGGCGATGAATACGTCGACGGCTTTCTGTGCCGGAGCGAACGGTCTCATCGTCTCTTCCATCGCCTCTACCGCTGCGGCGGCGTTCTCGGCGTCATTTTCCGCCGCGGCGAACTCGGCGCCGGACTTGTAGGTCTCGCGGTAGTTATCGGAATAGGCGGTGAGAGCCGCTGTGGCGGCGTCCTTCTTCGCCTTTGCTTCCGCGGTCTTGGGAGTAAATGCGGCGAGATCGGCGTTTGCCTTGATAACGGCGGCGCGGTACTCGTTGGTTGTGTTCGACTCGTCGTTCAGCTCGGCAAGCTCGGCTTCGGAATCCGCGATGAGCTTCTGGAGCATCGCGTATTCGCCGTACGTGGGATCGAGAGTGTCAAGCAGGTCGGTCGCCGTCTTGACCGTGTTGGAGAGCGAGTTCTTTCTGTTTTTGAGCGCGTTTTCGGCGGCTGTTACCGCTGCCCCGGCGGCGGCGTAATCCTCGTTGCCCGCGAAGGAGGCGACGAGTTCGGCTTCCTCGGCGACGGCGGCGTTATAGGCGTCGTTCGCGGCGGTAAGGGCGGCCTCAAGTTCGAGATATTCGGGATTTGACAGGAAAGCGGTAGCGAATCCGTCGACCTTGTCTTTCGCCTTGCCGTACTGCTCAAGCAGATAGGCGTATTTTTCGGCGTTGTCGAGTGTGCCTGAATAGGTCGTCAGCGCGGAAAGATTTTCTTCGGTCGGATTTTCCTTGTATGCCGCGAGCAGCGCGGGAATCTTCGCGAAGCCCTCTTTCAGAGCGTCGGCGAGCGACTTTTCGTAGGTCTCAAGACGGCTGGCGGCGGTCGCCGTGTTGCCGGCGAGTGTCGTCGCGTTTCTCGAGGAGGCGGTGAGCATATCGCTGTAGACTCCGAGTCTGCCGCCGCTGACGAACGAGCTGTACGGATTGTAAACCGACTTCCACGCCTCGAGGACGGTATCGCGGGCGACCTTCTCGAGATACTTCGCGTCGGATTCCGCCTGGGCGTCGTTTTTCTTTTCGGTCAGATCGACGACTTCATTGACGAGCGTCTTCATGCCGACGGTCAGCGTGACCTTTCCGTTGGAGTCAATCGTATAGGCGCCGGTGTCGTTGGCAACCGCCTGTTCGTAATAGAACTTAACCTGTTCAAGCGCGTTTTCCGCGTTGGACCGGGCGTAGACGCGCCCGTTGAGCAGGCTCAGGCGTTTCGCGGCGGCTTCCGCCTCTTCCGCCGCCTGAAGTTCGGCCGCTATCGCGGCGGCGACCGCCTCCGCGTCGGCTATAACCTCGTCGGGATCGGGAACACGTTCGCCGATGAGGAAGCGGTGCGAGGAGATCAGCGTCTGCTGCAGGTCGCGGGTCAGGTCGTTAACGAGGTTGTAGTACCTGATGACGTCCTCTTTCAGGATGTCGTACCTGACCGAGTAGTAGGAACTGAGAACCTGGCTCTCTTTCAGCTTTGCGTAGTTCTGATAGCAGAGAGTGAAGTAAACTCCGGCTCCGTTCTCGATCGCCTTAAGCAGACTGTATCCGATGTTTCCTTCCATGTTGAGCGAGGTGCCGGCAAACTGTTTGCTGCCGTGCAGAACGACTCCGAGGAAGGGCACCGAAGCGCCCGACTTGGTGTAGCGGCTCGAGTCAAGCGGAAGATTGATGATATAATCGACGTACTGCCAGGTGTAGGCGTTGGCGCTGTCGGTCATAACGTCGGAATAGTTTTCCGCGAGATAGGCGAAAGCTTTCGTCGTGTTCTTCTTGGTGTCTTCGCGGTTGTAGGGCTCGTCTTCGTCAAAGTCGGAGTTGAGCGCGCTTCCGAGAGAGGCGACCGAGATGGTCGTTCTCTTTCCGCTGTCGAAGAACTTCAGATAGTTTTCGGTGAGTTTCTCGTAGAAGTGGCTGTAATAGGCGGCCGATACCGCAAGCTCGAACCGTCCCATCATCGTCTGTCTCGTGGCGCTGTAGTAGCGCTTGGACATATAGGTGTTGTTGATCGACTTGACTATGTGCTGCTTGAGGTTCAGTCCGTCGAAGAGTGAATCGGTGCTGCCTCTTACGTATGCGAAATCAAAGTCGGGGAACACCTGGAAGCCCTTTTCGTCGGCATAGGCGAGAAGATCGGTAAATCCGTCGGCTCCTCCGACCGCCTTTTCCCATTTGAGACGGTAGGGGATCGACGCGAACATACCGCCGTTCGCGTAGCCGGTGAGCTTGAATTTGATGTTTCTGACTCCTTCCGCCGACAGTTCGTCGTACATCGTTTTGATGTTCTCGAAGGAGGTCAGGGGAGTCATTACGTCGACCGGGATCGAAAGGATCTTTTCAGTCGTCTCAAGAGTTCCGAAGGTCTCGATGTAGGCGGGGATATCGGAGGAAACCTGCTCGTCCGGGAGGGATTTCAGCGTTCCCTTCTCGTACAGATAGTCTCTGTACGCCTGAGCCATACCGAGCCAGGATACTTCGTAATAATCGGTAATGCCCCTCTCGGCGGCTATGCGCGAGTCGGTGAGCATTATGTACCTGATCTTGTAGTTTCCGGTGTACTTACGCGAGGAAACGACCGTCCAGGAGGCGTTTGCTCCGACCGAGATGGCGTTGGCGAGGTTGTAGGAGTCTTTCGGTCTCGGATAGAAGAGCATCGAGATCGAATTGTACTTGCTGAGCGCTCCGGCGTGATAGGTCGAGAGCTCGGCAAGCGCGTCGCCTTCCTCGAGGATTGCGGCGAACCCGCGGTCCTCGTAGTAGGTGTAGTTCTTTTCGACCTCCTCGTACTCGGCGGGGACGATGACTTCGCCGGTGGACGGGTCTTTCATCTCCTCGGTAACGAGAACCTTTTCGGTGGTCTTGCGGATGTCGTGATAGTTAGAAACGATTCCGAACACGGGGTATCTGACCGTTTCGGCGTGAGTGCCGGTCAGGTTGTTGTAGGCGTAGTCGAAACCGTACACCTTGGCGTTGATCGTCGTGGTGTTTCCGGTGTTGAGGTCTTCATGACGGAAGAGCGTACCCGATCCGTCCGGGAAGAAGTTGTAACCGGTGAAGGTTTCCTTTGAGTCGCCGAGCAGATGGTTCGCGCCGGCGCCCATATACGGAAGAACGCTGATGTAGGTCAGCTTGTAGAGCGACTCGTTGAAACGCAGTCCGTTGACCGGAAGACGAACGCTCATGCCCCACTTGTCGAGAGTATACTCGAGCGAGAGCTTGAAGAGCGCGGGCGCCTTGTCGGAGCCCTCGTATTCGGTCAGGTTGTGGTCGTATTCGAGCTGTTCGTAGGTGTAGGAGGGGCAGTAGGTCTTGATGTAGTTCTCGACCGTGATCATCTCGGTAGCCGTGGCGTCGGTCGTGAAGACGTAGACGTTGAACTTTTTGGTGATCGGGTAGGCCGCCTCGAGCGAAAGACGTTCGCGAAGCGTGGCGCAGTCGTCTCTCGATTTGTACTGATAGTAGGCAAGCAGCTTGTTGAAGCCGAACCACAGGCCGTTGCCCGATTCCTTCATAAGCTGGGAGCGTTTGGCGATCGGCCAGAGATAGTCGCGCCATTCGAGCTCGGGCATCCCGTTTTCGCGCGAAATTTCGTTGACTTCGGCGGCGTAGACGTCGAGAATCTGGCTCTCGAATCTCTCCTGTGTGATAACGCGCGGAACGAGCATTCTCGTCTCTTCGCGTCCGATCGAGTACTCGATTCTGATACCGCTCTTGATATTCTTGACTTTGATCTGTCCGCGCATCGCGGCTTCCTCAAAGCTGTACATATCCTTATCGGTATCGTTGTCGGTGTACCTGATCATTATCTGGGACATCAGCTTCTTCTTGGTGGACTCGGACGGGCCGCCTTTAGCGAAATTCGCTCCGACGTCGTACGGGTTTGTGAAGAGGATTTGTCCCGTCGCCAGATTAAGCGTGGCGACTTCGCCGGTCAGCTCGTCGACCCAGAGCTGGTAGCCGTCCTTTTCGTATCTCATCGTCATGGTCTCGAGCTTGTCCTCTGCCGTGGCGAATTCGAGCGTCAGGTACTGCTTTACCGTTGAGCTGTAGTCGATGGTGTCGGTCGGTTTCTTGGTGTCGGGGTTGATCTCGTAGATCAGGTCAACCGCATATGCCGAAGCCGTAACGGCGACGGTGCCGAGGACCATGATCAGCGACATCACGAATGCGATTATTCTTTTCATGAATTCTCTCCTTCCCCGTTACATGTGGTAGTTTATTTCGATGGCAAGGTTTGTGATCAGACTAACCATCTTTCCGATAAGCGTCGTGAAGAGTATCGCAACGAACATTATGAAGCCCATAGCGACGACCGTTCCGATCGAGGTGATGAAGTTTTTGCCGAGTGTGTAGTCGTGAGTCACCATCATTCCCACGAAGACGAGCAGGAAGCACCAGATAAGTCCGATCGTATTGATAAAATCAACGATGTCGAGCTCGGCGCTGACCGCGAAGTTGGAGTAGATGGTGGTCGGAATGATGAGCATCGGGACCGGAAGCAGCGAGTAGCAGCAGGCGATAAAGACGTCCTTGACGCTGCCTTCTCCGTCGAACAGTGTCGTCAGGCACCAGTTTCCTACCGTCCAGAGCAGGACCGGAACGATGATGCCGAGCGCCACGCTCGTTACCGACTGGTATCTTCCTTCGGGATTGACGAGGTATCCGGAACCGATCTCCTGATAGAACATCGCGATAACGGTCACGAGCAGGTAGACGAGCGCGCCGCGGAGCGATCCGCGCTTTTCGTGCTTAAGATCCCAGAATCCGTCGAACGGATGGAAGATGAGGTGGAATCCGAAGAGCAGTTCCTCACCGAAGGTGCGCTTCTTGCCCGAGGTCTCGGCTCGCTTGTTCACCTTGCCGGCAAACTTGAAGAAGATCCCGACGGCGGCGATGATCGCGGCCGCGATGACCGGGAGCAGGAGAACGTACTTGGAGATCCATTCTTTTCTGATCTCCTTGAAAGAGTCGGACCAGCCGCTCTTCGCGTAGGCGGCCTCGTAGTATTCGAGCGCCTCTTTGTATTTGCCCTCGCGGTTGAGAGCGTCGCCGATTCCGACGTACGCAACGTCGAAGTTGGAGTTTCTCTTCAGTATATCGGTCCAGTCCCTGACGACCTTGTCAAACTGGCGCAGGTTCTGGTTTTCGAGAGCTCTGATGAGTATGTCTCCGTACTCGGTGCGCTCGTAAACGGTAATGTTCTTGTTGGTCGAGTCGAGGATCAGCATCTTGCCGTCGGTCATATAGTCGATCGAACGGATGGTGACGAGGTTTCCGAGCTGGGAACCGCTGTCGCCGAAGGCGAAGAGCAGGTTGCCGTTCTCGTCGTAGGTGAAGACCTTCGAACGTCTCTGGTCGATGATCGACCAGGTCTTCTGCGGTCCTACCGCGACGTCGACTATCGTCGACACGCCGGAAATCGAACCGTCGCCTCTCGACCCGCTGTACTCGATCTCACCGGCGGGCGGCCAGAAGCCGTTTCGCCTCATGACCTCGTCGCCGCGCTTGTTGAGCAGTTTTACCGGGAGATAGTCTCCGTCCTTGGTCTTGGACCTGATCGCCGACTGAACCTTGCCGGCGGAAATCGACGAGGTGGTTACGTACATGAATCCGTCGGGAGTCATATCGATGTTGTTGAACTCGGTCGATATGTAGCCCTGTGAGAGCGCTTTCTGGTCCTTTGTCTGGAAACGTCTCCAGATTTTGTCCCAGGCGGAGATGACGACCTTCTGGGCTCCGATGAAGTTGATGAAGGTTCCGTCGTCGTCCATAACGATGATACCCTGATAGGTGGTGGAGGAGACGACGTAGAGTCTGTCGAACTCGTCGACGACGAGAGCGACCGGCTTGTAGACGTAACCGGTGTCGAACAGCTTCGATTCGGGCTGAGGAACGACCTTGATGAAGGTTCCGTCAAGCTCAAAGGTCACGACACGGTTCTGGTTGGTGTCGGCAACGTAGATCTTTCCGTTTCCGTTCGCGTTCGAGGTTACGAACACGCCCGACGGGGTGTTGAGCGAATCGGGAACGCCCTCGTCGTTGTTGAACTTGGATATCTCGAACTTAACGTTGAAATATCTGTCGAGAACGAGGATCCGGTTGTTACCCGCGTCGGCGATGTAGACGTTGTCGTTTTCGTCGACGAAGAGGTCGCGCGGGTCGTCAAGTCCCTTCTGAGTACCCGCGTAGTTCTTGTCGAGGATACCCATATAGGATGAATCGATCGCACGGATCGCCGTGTAGGCGTCGGGAGAGTAAAGCGCTCTTCCTTCTATAGAATAAGTATAAGTCTGATATGACTTCGCGGCTCCGGCGGGGAGTGAGAGGAGCATCACGGTGATAAATATCACCGCGAGCACCGGGATGAGTCTCTTTTTCATCTCTTCTCCCCTTTCAGTCTTTCATACCGCTCGAACCCATCGTTTCGATGATGTTCGACTGAGTAATGACGAATACCGTGATAGGCACCAGCATCATGATGACCTGAGCGGCGGCCGAGGCGCCGGCACGCTTGATACCTCCGGCGGTGATCTGGTGAATCGCGTAGTTAAAGGATTTAAGCTGTTCGGAATGGATGTAAATCGACTGACCGGCGTTCCACAGATCCTGGAAGGAGTAGATGATCAATGTCAGCCACGCGGGCTTGACCATCGGCATCGCAATCATCCAGAAGGTTTTGAACTCGGACGCGCCGTCGAGACGGGCGGACTCGAGGACGGCGTCGTTGACGCTCGAATCCATGAACTGCTTCATCAGGTAGAGGCCGAGGGTGTGCCCCCAGGCGGGGATGATTATCGCCCAGTAGGAGTCGATCATGTGGAGGGCGCTCATAATGATGAAGTTGGTGACGGCGGTAACCGTCTTGTGGAACATCAGCGAGGTACGTACCGTCTTGAACATCCATTTGCGTCCCGGGAACATGACCTTCGAGAAGGCGTACGCGGCAAGAGATCCGAAGAGGAGGTTGCCGGCGGTTCCCATGACGGTGATGAACACGGTGTTGAAAATGTATCTCGAGAAGGGCACCCAGGAAGTGTTCATAAGTACGAACAGATCCTTGAAGTTGCGGAAGGTGGGATTGCGAACTATCCATCTCGGCGGGAACATCCAGAGTTCGTCGAGCGGCTTCAGCGACTGCATGACGACGTAGAGCATCGGCAGGAACATGAAGGCGCCGAGGAGGACGAGCATGAAGGTGATTCCGGCGTCTCCTCCGACCGAGCGGTTAAGTACGACTTTATGTTTTCTTGTTCTCAGTCTCGCCATCTTACTTACCTACCTTTGACAGCAGCCGCTTGACCAGGGTGTTTGCCCCGATCATCACAGCGAAGAGGATAACGGCGATTGCGGATGAATATCCGACTTCGAAACGTGCGCCGCCGTAGTCGTGCAGGTGGTGCATGATCGTCCACGCGCAGTAGTCGACGGAGGGGTTTCCGCAGAGAGCGTCGACGACGCCGCCGAAACCGAAGGTGCTGGTTATGGCCATGACGGCGCCGAACATCAGCTGCGGACGCATCGACGGAAGGGTGATGTACCAGAGCTCCTGCCAGCGGTTGCGGACACCGTCCACGGCTCCGGCCTCATAGAGCGTGTGATCGACACCCTGAAGACCGGCGATGAAGGAAAGGAAGGCGGTACCGAGCGAGGTCCAGAGGTAAACCACTATACAGAGGGGCATGACGTAGTCGGCGTCCTCGAAGAACTGGATCTCGGTGTTGATCAGTCCGAGGTTGAGCAGCGTCGCGTTGACCCAGCCGTAGGAGTCTCCCGAGAAGAGGGTACCCCAGATAAGGTAGACCTGACCCGAAATGGAAGGTGCGTAGAATATAAGCGTGACGACCGCCCTGATCTTCGGCTCGAGTTCGTTGATGAACCACGCAACCATGAAGGACATAATATAGGAAGTCGGTCCGCATATCGCCGCGAACACGAAGGTGTTCTTTATGGCGAGCAGGAAAATATCGTCGTCGAGAAATAGTCTGATGTAGTTGTCGAAGAAAACGAAGTTCGGGACCTGGAGCAGGTTGAAGTCGGTGAAGCTTATCACTATCGACACCAGAACCGGAGCGACGGTAAAGAGCATGAAGACGAGTATGAAGGGTGCTATCATCACGTAGCCGACCCAGTAACGCTTCATCTCTTTGAGAGTCCACTGCGTCCGCGTCAGATTCTTCGAGCCCACAGCAGCCGTAGCTGTTTTTGCCATTGTTTTTCTCCTTATTTATTCTATATGGAAGCCGGCTCAGCCCTGCGGGTAGGACGCCTGGTATTCCTTGAGAGCGTCGGCGCAGGTGATGCAGTAGGAGTAGATCTTGCCGAAGGTCTCGGGAGAAGCGTCGCGGAGCTCGGTCGCGGCGACGCGGAGAGCGTTGATCAGGTCGTCCGGGATGAAGGTTCTGAAGGTCTCGTCTTCATCCTCTATCGCTTTGAAGGCGGCTCTGACGGCGTCGAGCTTGTCCTTGTACTGAGTCTGTACGGATTCGGGAATCTCGGTGATCTTGCTCCGGTCGATCGCGTAGGCGTCGTACTGCGATGAGCTGAGCTCTCCGAGAGAGCCTAAGAACATCTGGTATCTCTTCAGCGCGAGCGACTGTCCGATCTCGAGCGTTTCAAGCCCGAACTCGGATCTCTTTCTCGAGATTTCCTTATTAATTATTGTAATATAGCTTCGCAGCTTGGCGACCGGATCGGCTCCGTCGTTGTAAGCGGCGAGGAAGGAGAACTTGGTGTAACGGCCGATTATGTATGAACCGGGATAGTTGGGTATGGAAGCGAGGTTCTGGAACTGGGAAGTGAGGTTCGCACGCTCCTTGTTGGTCCAGGGCATCGTCTGCAGCGCCTCAATGTTGGCGGTTCCGTGCTTGGCGGAGTCGCCGAGGATGGCAATCATCTCGTTGGAGTACTTGACCTGGCAGTCGGCTCCGACGTGCCACTTCATGAACTCCCAGGTTTCGGGTTCCTGATCGCATCCGCGGATCATAACGATAGCGGATACAGTCGAAACCGAAACGTTGTTGATGAAGGTGCCGCCCTTGCCGTCGGGAATCTCGTAGCCGGGCACCGGCACGAACTGCCAGCGTCCGCGGAGCTCGGTGGCGAAGACGATGAGGTGGTTGTAGGTTCCGTTGTAACCCGCGATGCCTATCGGCATCTCACCGGTTCTGAAGCGGTTGGTAAAGTCGTATTTATAAGGGAAGGAGTACATCGTGAACATATTGCACATCGTTTCAAACGAATCGAGAGCAAGGTTCGAATCAAGGTTTATCCTCATGCCGTTGTCGGCGAAGAGGGTCCCTCCCATCTGATAAAGGAAGATCTTGTAATCGTTGGAAAGACCGATCGTCATACTGTTCTGCGACAGGACGGTCGCCGCCTCGAGCAGCTCGGCCCAGGTGTCGAGAGAGGTGATGCCGAGGTCCGCCATAATGTCGGAACGGATGAACATCATCGGGAAGGACTGTGTCTCGGGCAGTCCGTAGTAGTGCATGACGTCATCGGCGTCGGCGATTCCGAGAACCAGCATCGCGGCCTCGTTGAACTGCGCCTTCTCGTTTCTGACCGCTTTGCCCGCTTCATCGTAGACGGTGTTGAAGTTCTCGTCCACCTTATAGTAGAGCATGTCGGTAAATCCGGAATAATTCTCTATCGGCAGAAGGGCTCCGCGGATAGCGTAGTTGATAACGTTGTCCTCGCCGAGGCCTATGTAGGCGTCAGGCCCGCTTCCCGCGAGAATCGAGGGAAGGAGCGTGCCGCCCGCGACCAGCTTGAGGTTGACCGTGATTCCGGAAGTGGGTGTGAAGTCCTTGTTGATCAGGTTTCTGATGACCTGCGCCTGGTCGCGTCCGTAGGCGTTCCAGACTTCGATCGAGTCCTCGTTGAGCGAAGTGTCCTCGACGGCGCCCATGCGGTCGTAGTTCCTGATGAAGGACTGAATGAAGCTCGAGATTTCGTGAGCGAACGCCTGGAAGAAGTTGGCGTTGGCGCGCGGCTTTTTCGCCTCGGCCGACTGGATGGTGATCGAGTCGATCTGCAGCGGCTGGGTCTTTGCCGTGCTGAGCCAGGTACCGATGTTACCGATACGGCTCTTGAGCTCCTTGAGGTTCTTGGCTATCTCCTCTTCGGGGTTCTTGCCCATCTTGTCGAGGATCCAGGCCATCTTTTCGAGGATGGCGACGTTCGACGACTTGGTCCCCGCGAGGGAGGTAAGCTCGTCGGCTATCTTCTGGATCTTACCCGCCTGGATGATGATGTTGATGACGGTGTCGGGCATAACGCTCGAGAAGTAGTAGTCGCGGTACTCGTCGGGCTCGGCTCCGGTCAGCTTCATTATGTCGAGATAGGCCTCGTTGATAACGTTGAGCGAGTTCTGGACGCGCTGGACGACCTCGCCCATCGTTCCGAGAGAAACCTCGAATTTAATCGTGTAGGTAACGCCCGCCTTGAAGTAGAACTCGCAGGGAGTGTATTCTATCGAGCGGACGCCTTTCTCGTTGACGACGACGGTGCCGTACTGGAGCGGCTCGGACTGCCAGTCGGAACTGTAGTTGAACCTTAGCTCTCTCGCCTCGTCGAAAGGAACTCCGTTGTAGTATCCGGCGGTTCCCTCCGCGACGCTTTCGTCGCTGTAGATGTAAAGCACGCGGGAGGAATAAAGACCGTCGTTGACGTTCTGACGGAATCTCGGAATGATCTGGTAGAGTCCGTCGGCGTTAACCGAGAACTGATACTCGACCCACTGAGAGGCAACCTGCCACTTCTCTCCTCCGATTGTGTTGAGCATGACTCGGTGGGTGTCGCAGGGGTAAGTCAGAGCGCTCGATCTGTCCTCTACGGGATATATGGTGCTGGACGAGTTGTGATAGGGCTCCTCACCCTGGATTACGACCTTGTCGGTGCCTTTGACGTCCGGGAAAGACGCGATATAATCCCGGTAGGACTGAATCTCCTCCATCGGATAAACCGTGATGCTTCCGATCGCCATATCCTCGGCCACCGCCTCGAAGGTCAGCACGTTTTCGCCGGCCTCGAGCCAGAACTCGAAGGGATCTTTGAAGAAACCGTCGATATCGTGCAAATCGTACTCGCACCAGCGGGGCGTCTGGACGAAGGTCGGACGGATTTCGTTGTCGTCTATGTCGCGTCTGAAGCGGCGGACGATATCGCCGTCTTTGGTGCTGATCGTGTTTTCGTCAGCCGGATCGTAAACGGGAGACCACACCTTCGTAAGACCTATGTTGTAGGTCTCCGAGAAGGGCACCGTGCCGTTGATCCTGAAAATGCGCTGAATCGAAGTCGAGTTTGTCTCGCCTTCTATCGGCCAATAGGTAAGACGCACGCAGTATTTGCCGGCAGCGGGAACGTTCACCTTGTACGCGACCGTTCCGAGAGCCGAGGTCTGCAGCGCCTCAACGCCTTCGAAAGTCTTTACCGCGACTTCCGCCGTCGTTCCGCCGGCGTAATAGTCGACGCCCCTGACGGTGACCGTAGCGGTTCCTTTCGGATAGCGGGTTTCGTCTGAATGCAGCGAGACGTACTGCTCATACGAAACCGTGCCGAGAAGTTCCTTTGCCTGCGCTATGGCGTCGCTGGAAAACGATCTGTCGTCCGACAGTTCGTCAACTTTTCCGCCGAGCGCGGCCGCGGGCATTCCGGCGCAGAAAAGCAGCGTCAGAACGGCGAGCAGCAAAGCAACTCCTCTTTTTAAACTGGTTGCCATTAAAAAGATCCTCCCCTTTGTTATTGGTTTAATAATTATATTATAGGCAAAGTGCAAAGTCAACAGGATATTATATATTATTTAAAAGCACAAAAAGGGAACTCTTTTGACAAATATCCGGAACGCATCACGCAGTCGCGTGACTGCGTGAGCGCCGCTCAGCAAATCAGTTGCACGGAGGATCCGTCAAAAACCGGCGAAAAACACGAAAAAAGGCGTCAAATACCCCGGAAAAGGCCTCAAAAACCGGTCAAAAACGCCTCGTCCGTATCGCGGGGAGGGGCAGGCAAAAGACCGCGCGACCGCAAGGCGAACGCCGCGAGACGGCAGTGTGACCTTATCCGTGTGACAAAAATGACGGTTTTGCGAACTCCGCTTTCACATTTGCCTCGAGCCGTTGTGCAATTCGCACAAATATTGTAAATTTTTATTTTTTGATAATAATTTCGGCACAAATGCGGAAAAATCGGGATTGAACCCCGCAAAAGCGGTGTTAACGTTTGCCTTCCCCTTCAGGGGATCCCTCGCCTTCGGCGAGCCCGGGGGACCGCGGAAGCGGTGGACCTACAATTTGCCTTCCCCGTTTCGGGGAAGGGGAACCGCTTTTGCCTTCCCCTCGGGGAAGGTGTCGGCGAAGCCGACGGATGTGGGCCG
>JAGDAM010000126.1 GCA_017959485.1 Clostridia bacterium | reverse complement strand
TTTTTCACTTCGGGGAAAAACTGGATTCCGTTCATACCTCAATACCTCCGAAACACTTCATTGACAAATCCGTCGGTTGCTATTATAATATAAAAAACCAACGTTGTCAACAACCCGCGCAATTTTATGGCGATACCGCATATCCGTATGCGGGGATTGTCTTATGCGCCAAACGCCCGCGGGCGGTTGGCAGGAGGAATATTTCTTGTCCAAAAAACTTATAATTGCCGAAAAGCCGTCGCTCGCCAGAAACATAGCCTCGGCGATCAGGCCCTCACCCAAGCCGGTGTCGGCTGATAAAAAATCCCGATCTGTCTATTACGAAAACGACAGCTTCATAATCGCTTACGCGTTCGGACACCTTCTGTCCCTCGCGGACGCCGAAGAATACTCTCCGGATTACAAGGCCTGGCGTTCCGACGTGCTGCCGATAGTTCCCGAAAAGTTCAAATACACGATACGCAAAGACCGCGGAAACCAGAGCCAGTATACGCTTCTGCGCAAACTGATTGAGCGCGACGACGTTGACGCCATTGTCAACGCCGGAGACTCCGACCGCGAGGGCGAGATCATTATCCGCAACATAATTACGCACACCGGAACGAAAAAGCCGGTCTTCAGGCTCTGGATGCCCGACCAGACCCCCCGGACGATTGCCTCCGAGCTCGCCGGAATGAGCCCCGACAGCGAATACGACCGGCTCGCCTGCGAAGGATACGCGCGCACCTATATCGACTGGCTGTACGGAATCAATCTCTCCAGGATGGCGACGCTCAAATCGGGGCGGCTGCTCCGCGTTGGACGCGTCACCTCTCCGATAGTCTCGGCCATCTGCGAGCGCGAGCGTCTCATCCGTAATTTCGTTCCCGAAAAATACTACGTCGCTCTGTCGGACGACAAAAAGACCGGCCTGAAGCTCCTGTCGAAGAAGAAATTCGACAACGAGAAGGAGTGCGCCGAACTCTGCCGGCTTTACAACGAGTCGCCGACCTTCGTTACCGGAAGGAAAACCGAGCGCAAGATTATCCCGAGGCCGCGCCTCTACGCCCTGTCCGATCTTCAGGGAGAGGCCGGACGCGCCTTCGGGTACTCGCCGAAGCGTACGCTCGACATACTCCAGAAACTCTACGAAGACGGACTTGTCACCTACCCGAGGACCAACTCGCAGTATATGGCGACCGCGGAGAAAAAGAAGGCGTCGGACATTATCGACGCGATCCACCGCGCCTATCCCGGCCCGTTCGACGGAGTCGTCTTCCGCGACAGCAAATACATATTCGACGCCTCGAAAATCGAGGCACACTCGGGACTTACGCCGACCTACAAGATACCCGACGTCAACTCGATGCAGAAGGACGAAAAGAATATTTACCGCATGGTGTTCATGCGGTTCTGCAGCGTCTTCTGCAAAGAGGATTACACGGTCCACCGCACGACGCTGACGATCGACAACGGGCACGAGAAGTTCACTCTCACCGGCGACGTAACGGTCACGTCCGGCTTTACCCGCTTCGAGCAGCTTTTCCGTTTCCGT
>JAGDAM010000125.1 GCA_017959485.1 Clostridia bacterium | reverse complement strand
TGTTATCGCCGTATTTGGTCTCGATATAGCGGCTGATTTCGGCGTATCCGATCGGATCGAGATACTGCAGACTGATGTTTTCAAGCTCCTGCTTGACTCTCTGCATACCGAGCCGGTGGGCGATCGGAGCGTAAACCTGCATCGTCTCGAGCGAAATAATCCGCTGCCTCTCCTCGGATTTCGCCGAGAGGGTGCGCATATTGTGCAGCCGGTCACACAGCTTTATGAAGATGACACGTATGTCGCGCGACATCGCCAGAAGCATCTTGCGCAGGTTCTCGATATGCGCCTCTTCCTTGTCGTCGACCGAAATCGTAACCGTCTTGGTAAGTCCGTCGACCAGCAGGGCGACCGTCTTCCCGAAAAGCTTTTCGATCTCGGACAGATTGGTTTTGTCCGGGCAGTCCTCGACCGTGTCGTGCAGTAGAGCCGCGCAGATCGACTCGGTGTCGAGGCGCAGTTCCGCCACTATTTCGGCGACCGCAAGGGGGTGCGAGATATACGGCTCGCCGCTCTCTCTCGTCTGTCCGTCGTGAACGGCGTAGGCGTAGGCGCAGGCGCGCTTGATCTTTTCAATGTCGTAACCCGTCCCGGAGCTTTCGAGCATTCTAATCAGCACCGAGAAGATTTTCATATTTCCGTCTTCGTTGAAAGGGACGGAGTCTTTTTCCAGTTCGGACATTTTTGAACTATCCCGAATAAAATAAAATCAAATAAAAAATCAGATATAAATGGGAAATAAAACGCGCTGTTGCGTTAATCCGGGACGAGTGAGCGCAGGCGTCTCATAAGCGCGCTCGCCTCGAGATCCGCCTTGCCCCTGCGCTCGGGAACCCTGACGCCGACCACGTCGACGGGCATCCGCCATTCGGAAGACCCCTCCGCCGGAACAGCCGGTTCCTCGTCCAGCCGAAACACACCCGTCTCCGCGAAAACGCGGAGCATTATCTTGTATTTTACGAATCCGATTCTTCCGCCTAAGCCGGAGGAGGAGAGCCGACGCATCATCTCGCGGTCGGTAAAGGAGGTTCTTCCTTCGCTGACGATCCTGTCGATGATTCCATAGAGCGCTACGAAATCCTCTCTCTCGGGAATATCCGCCGCGCAAAGAATCGGATCGCCGCCTCCGGAAAGCTCCGCGAGACGGGAAATGTCGCGCATTCTCTCCCGGTAAACCGATGAGGCGCATCTGATATCCGAGACTATCATCTGAACGCTGACCCTGCCCTGGTATTCCGACTTGTCAAGCGAATAAAGCAGGTCGACGACGTCGCCTTCGGCGTAAGGGAGTTCCGAGATCTTCGTCCCGTAAAGCAGCGCGTCGAAAGAACGTCCGCCGGCGGTCACCGACAGTTTGGTGTGCTTCCCGGCGCTGATCGGCCTCGCGCCAGAGATAACCGCGTCCGACAGCATGAAAACCGGACTCGGATTTCCCGAACCGCAGGGTTCAAGGAGACCCGTGATCTCGTCGTAAAAGGATACGGTAAGGTCGCACGGATCGGGCTCGCCGTCATATTCCAGAACGGGCACGCTGCGGGATCCGCCGCGGGACGATACGTATTCGTTGAGCCGGCGGCGTAGTTCGGGTAGCATTCCTCGTCTTACCGTCAGTCCCGCCGCCTGCTCGTGACCTCCGAATTTTACAAGAAGATCGGAAGAGAAAGCAAGTGCGTCAAAAAGACTGATGCTGGGAATGCTCCGTCCAGACCCTTTTCCGACGTCCCGGTCAGAGGCGTCTCCGTCCGGATCGAAACTGACGAGGATCGCAGGCTTGTCGTACTTTTCCGTGATCCTCGAGGCAACGATTCCGATCACTCCCTGAGCCCAGCCGTCGGAGCCGAGCAGCAGTATCGCGTCGTCTCGGAAGGAGGGATCCGATTCTATCATTTCCGCCGCCTCCGACGCGATCCGGTTCTCCTCGCGCTGGCGCTGAAGGTTCGCGTCGGCGAGGATATCGGCTATCCTGTCGGCTTCGGCGCGAGTTTCGGCGAGCAGGAGCTCAACTGCGAGCGAGGCATTGTCCATCCTACCCGCTGCGTTGATCCTCGGACCCAAGGTAAAACTTATATAAGACGCGGATATTCTTCCCTTCGGAGCGCGTCCCGACTTTTCCATAAGCGATAAAAAGCCCGTCCTCGGAGAGGATCCGGCGAGCAGACCGAGTCCGTAGGATACGAAGGTTCGGTTTTCGCCGGTGAGAGGCATAACGTCGGCTACCGTCCCGACCGCGAGAAGGTCGCCGTATTCGCGCAGCGCCCGTCTTACCGCCTCGTCCGGGTCTTCTCCCGCCGCTGCCGCTCTTCTCCTCTCGAGAGCAGATACCAGCTTGAAAGCTACGCCGACTCCGGCAAGATCCCGAAAAGGATATAAGTCGCCGGGACGGTGCGGATCCACGACGGCGACGGCGTCGGGAAGACGGTTCAGGCACTCGTGGTGATCGGTCACCACGACGTCGATGCCGAGCGACGACGCGTATTCCGTCTCGTCGCACGCGGTCACGCCTGTGTCTACGGTAACGATGAGGGTGACTCCGTTCGCGGCGAGAAGATCTATCGCGCTTTTGCTGACGCCGTAGCCGTCGGATCTCTTCGGAATGTAATATCCGGTCCGGAGACCGCGGCTCACGAGATAGAGATAAAGCATCGTACAGGACGTCACTCCGTCGACGTCGTAATCTCCGAACACGGCCACCGTATCGCCCGCCTCAGCGGCTTCCTCGATGCGTGCGCACGCCTTCTCCATATCGGTAAGCAAGAAAGGATCGTGACCTCCGTCCGGGCGAACGTCGGTAAACTCTATCGCTTCGGCGGGAGTCGTCATTCCCCTGTCATAGATCAGCCCGGCCCCCGCGCGCGATATTCCGAGCGCGGAACTTATCGCAGAAACCGCGTCCGCGCGGGCGGTATCGGAAACGCCCTGAACCAACGTCTCTCTTTTTTTCCAGATTCTCTTTTTATCGGGACTGTACATTATCGTCCTTAGCTTTTGTTATTATTTCCGTTATTTCAAGATCCGGCACGGTTCTGGATCTGTGCCGCGAATATATCGCCGCGGCGGCGAACACTGCGGCGAAACCGGCGGCCGCTGCGGCGAGCGAAACCGGTTCGCTCTGCCCGAATGCAAACGCCGCGGCGGAATAGGCGGCGCCTGCGGCGGCAAGCGGAGCGATGAAAAGCGCCGCGGCGTAAAAAAGCATCCTGCGGGACCGCGCGGCGACCCTCACGGTGTCGCCCGGCGCAGCCCCGGCGGTATTGAGCGCGTCTGCCTTCATGACCGCGGCTTTGCCGTTCATCGCGAACAGGGCGCAGCCGCTTTCGGCCTTGTGGCATCCGGCGCACGCGGATTTTCTCTCCACCTCAATCTTGGCGGTCGCGCCGTCAACCGAAACTACCCGTCCGGTGGTATCCATTACGGCGCATCCGTCGCGGACGTTATCAGACATATCTTAACCTTAGGGAGACAACACAGGTTCCGGAGACGAGGTTATATCCTCGGGCTCGGAAGAAACGTCGGTTTCCGGGACAGTTTCGGCCCCGGTTGTCACATCGGGAACCGTCGTCTCGGGCAGGGTCGTTTCGGGAGCCGTCACGGAAGTTTCCTCCTGCGTGGTTACCGAAGGAGTGTATACCACCTTAACCGTAATATCCGCGGAGCCCTCGAGGAAGGATATGCCGAGCGGGAGTACCACGGTCGATGCCTTGAAGGACGACTCGGAGGGATAATCCTCCCCTACCGTCGCGACGTTGATGCTTTCGATCCGGCTGACGGCGAAAACGTCTCCGACCACCGTCAGGGTCTGCGGCGTCACGGTTACCGAATACTCCGACGGGTCAAGCGACGGAGAAAGAAGCACCGAGAGGGGTTTCGACGCTTTCATAAGAACCCGGACCGAAACGTCGGCGCTGTCCGCGGACAGCGAAATATATTCGCTCTGCACCCGGTTTCCGTCGGAATCCACCGGAATCAGTTTTGCGTTGTGCATAAACGAGGAGGTGATCCAGCCGGACGAAAGGTCCACTTCCGCCTCGGCGGCGGCGATCTTATCGATCGCGGCGGCGGGACCGGTCACCCTGACCTCGCCGATCGACGTGTTCATTTCCGCGATGAAAAGATTGTCGTTGATCGAATAGGACAGAAGATTGACTTTTATCGGCACCGTCTTTTCGATCCTCGCGTCAGCGAGGACCGAAACCTCTGAAGGAGTGTGCGAGATCGCAGAGACGTTATCGGGCAAACTGAGCTTTACCTGAAGACTGTGTCTGCCGCTTTCGGTGATTCCTCCGACGTCTATCCACGCCTTGAAATCAGACGAATCCAGCTGGTTGATATCCGTCCTTCTTCCCGAAACCGTTACGCTGACCACAGTCTCGGACAGATCGTATACCGACATTGCGCCGGCGGCGGCGAGAGCTTCCTCGCCCTCGACCCGTATCGGTATCAGGGTAAAGGTTTTTTCGTAATCGTCCGACGTGGTGTTTACGACGTAAAGCCAGACGAGCAGGGCTACCGCGACCGAGAGGATCCTCGCGAGGATCATGGGAGACTTTTTCTTCGGCGAGGCTTCGGAGAGTCCGGAGGAGTCCTCGGAAAAGATCTCAGGATTGTCGTTTACGTATCCGTCTTTCATCTTTCCCCTCTCTTTCCGGCCCTGCGCGCCGAAGATTTGCCCGACTTCCTGACCGCGTTCAGCTTGCGGTTTCTGACCTCTTCAGGAATCATCCGGCTGATTATCTCCTGGCGCAGCGATCCGTAGTTAAATCCCCGCTGCAGTTCCCCTCCGACGGCGACCGAAACCGTTCCGGTCTCCTCGGAAACTATTATTACTACGGCGTCGGATACCTCGGACAGTCCGATGCCGGCCCGGTGACGGGTGCCGAGATCCTTGTTGACGTCGGCGTTCGACATCGGAAGGTAGCAGCCTGCGGCGTAAATCCGCCTGCCGCGTATCAGGACCGCTCCGTCGTGGAGCGGCGCTTTATTGAAGAAAAGATTGCGCAGAAGCATCTGCGATATCTCGGCGTTGAGAATGACTCCCTGCCCGGTATAGTCGCCGAGCTTGGTCTCACGCTCGAGAACGATCAGAGCGCCGGTCTTGGTGCGGGAGAGCGAATCGCAGACGGTGGCGATTGTCTCGGCGATATTCTCGTATGCCCTGATATCGTTGTCGGTGAAATTCCTTAAGGTCTTGATAGGAGTGGTTCCGACCCGTTCGAGCACCGCCCTGAGGTCGGACTGAAAAATGATGATGATTGCGATCATGCCGACCTGGTAGAAATTCTCGAAGATGAATTTCATAGCGCGGATATCGAAGAGCGAGCCGATCAGCGCGGCAACGATGAACAGCAGAAGCCCGAGCGCCAAGGGCCCCGCCCTGCGCTGGCGTATGAACTTGTACATCCAGAAAAAGACTATCGAAAGCAGAGCGATATCGATGATATCGATTATCTTGATTTCCGACAGGGGCCCCGCGACCGAGGTCCTGATAAAACCGAAAACGCTCTGGCAGAACGCTCCGAGTTTTTCCCACATGGCTCTCTCACTTTGCTAAAGATATAATTATTTATTATATTTTACCATAATTTTTCCTTTAATTCAAGAAAAAGCGCTCAAAAAAGAGAACGAGTGTCCGAATATTGCATTTCTTTTTCAAAAAAACAGGCTTTTTTCGCCGACTTCTTTGTTGACTTGAAATATCTTTTGTGATAAAATAATATCGTCAAAATGACAATTTTTCCGCGAAAAGGAGATCCGCAATGACAAAGAAAATCCGTGCGTCAGTCGCCGCGTTCGCGCTGATTATCTCGCTGACGGTATTCGCGCTGTCGGTATCCGCCGCCGTAGTTCCGACCGATTACTCGGCTTTCGGACAGGTTAAATTCGAGGCATACCTCGGAGGAAACGAGCCGACGGTTGACGGCGTCATTTCCGAAGGCGAATACAAGAACAACTTTGAAGCAAAGAAAGGCACCGCCGGCGTGTATCACGACAAAGACGCAGCCGAGCCCATTATCACCAGCGTCAAATTCGGGATTACCGTGACTGACGACGCAATCTATCTGGGAATCACGGTCGCCGAGCCCAACTACAAATTCAGAGTCGGCAGCACCGCCGGAAGCTATATGGCGTTTTCGCTCGGCTTCAATATGGGAGACAAGTTCTACCAGTGCATGGACCGCCAGACCCTCTCGCTCCAGATAAAGGACGACAACACCCTCTTCAGAGTTAACAGCGTTCTCACTTACGGTTCCGACGGAAAGTTCACCACCGAATATAAGTCGGACGTTTTCGGCGCCGCCGCCGCTACCAGAAACGATACTAACGGCACGACGGTTTACGAAGTCAAACTTCTGAAAGACAAGCTGATTGCCGCTCAGGATACCGTGACCGAAATCGGAAACCTGTTCTACATCCACTTTGAGTGCGTCGGATACGACGCCGCCGGAACCCAGGGCAAGCTTCTGCTCCGCGACCTTCTCAGCGCGGACGACAAGAACACCATCCAGGCTCAGGACGGCTGGTGCGCCAGCTTCGCTCCTCACCTTCTGTCTCTCTCCGCGGAACCCGTCGAAACGACCGCAGAGCAGACGACCGCCGAGCAGACTACCGCAGAGCAGGCCACGACTCCCGAGACTCAGCCCTCCAACCCGACTACCGGTGACAGCGGATTTATGCCCTTCATCATTCTCGGCATAATCGGACTTGCCGTTCCGGCTACCGTCGTCGCTCTCAGAAGCAAAAAAGACTGATCCGCTCCGCGGAACAGCCGACTGAACAAAAATTTGGCAATACCGCACAGTTCGCGGATACGGATTGTGCGGTATTCTCTTTCCCGCGGCATGACCGCTTTCACTATGCTTGAAAAACTGAAACTTGAGGTCTGGCGCGCAAACATGCTTCTGCGCGACCTCGGGCTCGTTATAAACACCTGGGGCAACGTCAGCGGACGCGATCCCGCTACGGGGCTGATCGTAATCAAACCCTCGGGAGTAGAATACGGCTCGCTGAAGCCGGGCGACCTGCCCGTTCTTACCGCTGACGGAGAGGTCGTCGAGGGCGGACTGCGCCCCTCCTCCGACACTCCCACTCACCTTGAGATCTACAGGGAGTTCCCCGGGATTAACGGGATTGCCCACACGCACAGCGTATACGCGACGGTATACGCGCAGGCCCTGCGCGATATACCTCCTCTCGGCACGACGCACGCCGACTATTTCCCCGGACCCGTGCCGGTAACGCGCCGTCTGACCTCGGAAGAGATAGCCGGTGAGTACGAACTCAATACCGGCAGGGTCATAGCCGAAAAGCTCAAAGAACACGCTCAGAGGCCTCTCAGGGCGGTTCTCGTCGCTTCTCACGGTCCCTTCACCTTCGGCTGCGACGCGGCGGAAGCGGTTGACGTTTCGTACGTGCTTGAAAAGATTGCCGAGATGGCGTGGCGTACCGAACTTCTTGCCGCCGTCCCGTCGCCCGCGGGCGAAATGCAGCCGGAACTTCTGTCGCGCCACTATGACCGCAAGCACGGCAAAAACGCGTATTACGGTCAGTAAACTCGCTCAAAATACGAAAACGCACGGTTCTCGCGAACCGTGCGTTTTCGTATGCGACACAAGCTATCTCTCTTCCCTGAAATATGACAGTCCGAGAGACGCGGGAGGCAGATTTTCTCTTTTCTTGCGGAGCGAGACGATGATCAGCACGACTATCGTCACGACGTAGGGGAGCATCTGTATCAGCGGCAGCGCCTGAAGACTTACTGAGGTGTAGTAAGGAAGAATGTAGAGCGCTCCGAACAGATAGGAGCCGAGAATGCTCATATCCGGCTTCCAGATTGCGAATATGACGAGCGCGATGGCGAGCCAGCCGCGGTCGCCGAAGCCGTCGTTCGACCAGATTCCGTTCGAATAGTCGATGACGTAGTAGAGTCCGCCGAGTCCGGCGATCATGCCGCCGATGCAGGTTGAAAGGTATTTGTACTTCGCGATATTGATACCGGCGGCGTCGGCGGTCGCGGGATTTTCACCGACCGCGCGGAGCTTTAGTCCGACGTTGGTCTTCTTGAGGATGAAGGCGGCCAGAACGGCTATAACCACCGCGAGATATACCATGAATCCGTAGCTGAGGAAGAGTTCGCCGAACCAGCCGAGCTTGCCCGCGAAGGGCAGGGTCATCTTGAAGGCCTTGGCTATCTTTGTCAGCGAAAGATAGGGGACCGTGCTTCCGGTAATTTTGATCAGCGAGCCGCCGAAGAAGTTTCCGATACCGACTCCGAAGGTGGTCAGCGCAAGTCCGGTGACGTTCTGGTTGGCTCTCAGCGTAACCGTCAGGAAGGAATAAATCAGCGACGCGAGCAGCGAACCCGCGAGGCAGGAGAGCATCGGGATCAGTATCGCCAAGAAGGTGTTTACCGATTTCACCGAATGCTGGTAGAAAAATCCGCCGATGACTCCCGAGATGGCTCCGATATACATGATGCCCGGGATACCGAGGTTCAGGTTGCCGGATTTTTCGGTGATTATTTCACCCGTCGAACCGAGCAGAAGCGGAGTGCCCTGCAGAACGGCCCGGGATATGAACTGTGTTACCGGGAACATTATTTGCCCTCCTTTCCGCCTTCGGCGGGACGCGCGTCCGCCGCGGGGGCGCGAGCGCGGTTCTTATCGCCGAAATTGAAGTGAATCCTGTAGTTGATGAAGAATTCGCAGCCGATTATGAAGAAAAGGATTATCCCGGTGATGATGTCCGAGAAGGATGAGTTAAGCCCGCGCTGGGTCGTGACCTCCTCTGCTCCGCGCCCGAGGAAGACGAGCAGAAGGGCGGTCAGCACCATCGTCAGCGGATTGAATTTGGCCAGCCAGGAGACCATTATCGCGGTGAAGCCGCGGCCTCCGGCTATGTTGGAGTCAATCGAATGCGAGGTGGCTCCGACGATCAGAAGTCCGACAAGTCCGCAGAGGGCGCCCGAGAGGATCATCGTTCTGATCACGACCTTCCTCACGTTGATGCCTATATACTTCGCGGTGTTCTCGCTCTCTCCGACGACCGAGATCTCGTACCCGTGTTTCGTATAGTTGAGGTAGAAGTAGATTACGACGGTCAGCACGGCCACGGTGACTATCGTGAGCAGATACTGCTTGCCGAACAGCTGCGGATACCAGCCGTGCGAGAGCAGATTGGGGCCGACGGTGTTGGAGCCGGTCTTGTCCGCTATCTTGAGGAAGAACTCGATAAGCTGTATCGAAACGTAGTTCATCATTAGCGTGAAAAGCGTTTCGTTGGTGTTCCAGAAGGATTTGAAGATCGCGGGAATAAGTCCCCATAAAGCTCCGGCGCCTATCGACGCGACCGCCATAAATATCATCAGCAGCCACTCGGGCACCTTGCCGCCGAGGTAGAACATCGTCGCGGCGCACGCGAGGCAGCCGATGAGAACCTGGCCCTCGGCTCCGGTGTTCCAGAACTTCATTCTGAACGCCGGCGTGACCGCGAGCGAGATGCCGAGCAGTATCGCGATGTCCTGAAGCGTCTTCCAGGTTGCCCAGGAGGTCCCGAAGGCGCCCTCGAACATCGTCGAATAGATCTTAATGGGGCTGTCGCCCGTCATCGCAATAGTGACTATACCCGCGACGACAAGCGCTGCGAAAATGGCCGCTACGCGAATCAGAACCGATCTGCCGAAGGGCATCGACGCCCTTTTGGTGATCGTAATGAGACTGGCGCGGTGCGCTTTGACGGCAGACGCGGATTCGGTTGTTTTATTCATTGCCCTTTTCCTCCGCGGCGCCGCGGGCGCCTCTGGTCATAAGAAGTCCGACCTCCTCCTTGCGGGCGGTCCTGCCGTCGAGCATACCGGTCACCGTTCCCTGGCTGATGACCATTATCCGGTCGCACAGGGCGAGAAGAACGTCAAGGTCCTCGCCGACGAAGATGACGGCGACTCCCTTGGCCTTCTGTTCGTTCAGAAGGCTGTATATCATATACGATGAGTTGATGTCGAGTCCGCGGACCGGGTAGGCGGCCATCAGCACCGACGGAGACGCGGCGATTTCGCGTCCGACAAGCACTTTCTGGACGTTGCCTCCCGACAGCCGGCGCACCGGCGTCTTCGCGCTCGGCGTCGATACCTGAAGACTGTCAATAATCTTTTCGGCAAGCGTCTTCGGGGGATTCCGGTCGATAAAAACCCCTCTTCCCTTCTTGTAGCTGCGGAGCATCATATTGTCTATGATGTCCATGTTGCCCACGAGTCCCATTCCGAGACGGTCCTCGGGAACGAACGAAAGGCGGATACCGAGATCGCGGATCTGAAGCGGGGTCTTCGATCTCAGATTGACAAGTTCTCCCGTCTTGTGATGCAGATAGGTGATCTCGCCCGAATCCGCGGAGTGAAGTCCCGCTATCGTCTCGAGAAGTTCCCTCTGCCCGCTTCCGGCGATTCCCGCGATGCCGAGTATTTCCCCGGCCCTCGCCCTGAAGGAAACGTCGTTGAGCACCTTCACGCCCTCGTGATTAGTCATACAGAGATGACTCACGATCAGTCTGTCGTAATCCTTGGCGGGCGGCAGCCGCTCGATGTTGAGTTCGACCTTCTCGCCGACCATCATGTCGGTCAGCGCCTGCTCGCTCGTTTCCGAGGTGTTGACGGTACCGACGTATTTTCCCTTGCGAAGGACGGTGACACGGTCGGAGATCGCCATGACCTCGTGCAGCTTGTGGGTAATGATTATTATCGATTTACCGTCCTTTTTCATGCTTCGCAGGACGGCGAAAAGCTTTTCGGTCTCCTGCGGAGTGAGAACTGCGGTAGGTTCGTCGAGTATCAGTATGTCGGCTCCCCGGTAAAGCACCTTGACGATTTCGACCGTCTGCTTTTCGGATACCGACATTTCGTATATCTTTTTCACGGGATCGAGTATGAATCCGTATTTCGAGCAGATCGCGGAAACCGTCTTCGCGGACGCCGCCGGATCGTACTTCTTCCCGTCGTCGATTCCAAGAATAATATTTTCGGTCGCGGAAAAAACGTCCACCAGCTTAAAGTGCTGATGAATCATTCCTATTCCGTAACCGTGGCTGTCCTTCGGCGAGTTTATCACGGCGGGCTCGCCGTTTATAAATATCTCGCCCTCGTCCTGATGATAGATCCCCGAGATCATATTCATCAGCGTGGTTTTGCCGCTCCCGTTTTCTCCGAGAATGGCCAGGATCTCGCCGCGTCTCAGTTCAAGATTAACTCCGTCGTTCGCGACGATCTGTCCGAAGCGCTTGGTTATGTTCCGAAGCTCAAGCGCAAGTTCCTTATCGGGCATAATGCCTCCGTAACGTGTGATTCGATTTGTGCCTTAATGCCTTAACAGTTTGGCGGGGGCGGGATCCATGCCCCGCCCCCGCGGCTTATCGGGAGCTGTTAATCACTCTCCGTAATTGACGTTGATATTGGTAATACCGTCAATAATGAGATCGAAGTAGGGAGCCGAACGGAAGCTTCCGGCGTTAGACTCGTCGAAATAGCCGTTCGTGATTACGTTCTGGTTGCCGGCTTCGGTGAAGTCGCCGTCAACGTCGGCGAGGTACTCGGTGAGAGTCTTGCCTTCAACGGTGAACTTGGAGGTGTCGAACACGTGGAGCGTGCCGGCCTTGAAGGCGTCGATGGCGTCCTTGATGGCCTTCTCGGTGCCCTCGGGGCAGACGTCAAGGTTGATTCCGGAAAGGACGACCGAACCCTCGTTGATGCCTCCGCACCAGTCTTTGGCAATCTCCTGGCCGTTCACAACCTGCTTGATGATGTATGCGAAGTAGACGGACCAGTTGATGGCGGAGGAGATAAGGAAGGTGGATTCGCCGGCGGTGTAGGTCGAGCCGTTGTAGGAGACGTTCGGAACACCGGCGAGCTCGCAGGCGGTGGGAGCTCCGAGCGAGTCGGCGTGCTGGCTGATAAGAACGCACTTGTCGGTGGTAATCAACGACTGAGCCGCTTCCTGCTCCTTGGCCTGATCGTACCAGGAGCCGGTGTATCTGACCTTCATCGTGGCACTCGGGCAGACCGAGCGGACGCCGAGGAAGAAGGAGGTAAGACCCGAAACGACTTCCGCGTAGGTGAAAGCGCCGACGTATCCGACGACGGCCTGTTCGGCGGTGATCTTTCCGTCCTTAATCATTTCGTTGAGTTTAAGACCCGCGGCGATACCGGCGCAGTATCTACCCTCATAGATCGAGGCGAAAGCGGTGTGGAAGTTGGAGAGATTAGCGTTGCCATACTTGGAAGAAGTACCTGTAGCATGGCAGAACTGAACGTTCGGATATTCAGCCGCCGCCTTGGCCATGAAAGATTCATGTCCGAAAGAGTCGGCAAACACTATCTTGCAGCCCTTGTTCGCGAATTCGATGGCCTTGTTGTAACAGTTGTCGTCTTCACCGATTCCGGTTGCGATCAGCACCTGATCGTCGGTGAGTCCAAGGGCTTCTTTAACCCTATTTAGACCATTAATGAAATTAGCATCATAAGTAGAGTTTTCGTCGTGCAAGCAAATCAGACCAATTTTAAAATCGTCTGGCACATTAAATTTCTCGACCTCGGGGATGGGGAGTAAAGCGTCCGATTCGCCAAGAATCGTGACCTCGTCCTTTTTGCCGCAAGCGGCAACCATTAAGCCAACCATACAAAAAACCAGAATCAGAGCAATGAGTTTTTTCAAAGCTAATACCTCGTATTTCATTATTTATTTTTCGGCTGCGCTGGTTTCTTCTCCCGAAGGATCAGATTAAGCACAATACCTGTTAACATAGCCAAAACAATACCGCTAATCGCAAAGTCACCCGTAATCGGAATGGCAAGACCACTGATGCCGGCAGTAAACATACCAGCAAAAATAAACAGGTTGCGATTGGAAGTAAAATCAACTTTCGCATCCATCAGGGTGCGCACGCCGGTGTTGGCAATTGCGCCATAAGCTAGGAGGGAAATTCCCGCGATCACGCAATTAGGAAGGGCCCCCAAGAAGGCCGTAAACGGCACAAAGAATCCAAATGCAATCAGAGTGATTGCTGTGCCCAGGGTCACCCAAACACTCGCCACACGACTGACAGCCATAGTGCCAGTGTACTCCGAATACGTGGTGGTGCACTGCGCGCCCGTCAAAGTTCCCGCCAATGAAGAAAGTCCGTCACCCAAAAGTGTACGATGCAACCCGGGATCCTGCGTATAATTTTGCTCGGCCACTTTACCGGCAGTGGTCACGTCAGCGACGTGCTCTGTCATTGCCGACAGACTGACCAAACCAAACATCAGAACAATTTGCGGAAGCGTGGACCAATCAAATTCCACGAAGTTAAGATGCATAAAAGCGAAGTCGGGGACCGCAAAAACTGCGTGCGGAACCATGGCCGCAAAATCAACCAGGGGAGCCCACCCGAAGGCCGTAATAATAATCGCCAGCAAATCGCCAACGATAATACCAACCAAGAACGGCAGCGTCTTCCAAATACCTTTTGCATAATGACCGACAATTGCCGCCACCAGCATGACAACGAAGGCCACAATAACACCGGCGTAGGAGAAGGCACCACTGACCTGCGCGTAAGCGGGCACGAAAAGAGCCAATGCTGCACCGATTACAATAATTGTCGGGCCTGATACGACCGGCGGCATCAAACGGTTCAACCAACCGACCCCGAACTTTTTGACCAAAAGCGCCGCAATCGCATAAATGAGCGCCATGACAGCTCCGCCCAGGATTACTCCAGTGAATCCAGCATCGACGGTTTTAGACAGGGCGAAAACCCCCACAATGGCACTCACGGTGGCGCCAGAATTTGACGTTACCATCGCGCAACGTAGCCGCGTAATCGCCAGGAAAACTAATGTCCCCAATCCAGC
>JAGDAM010000124.1 GCA_017959485.1 Clostridia bacterium | reverse complement strand
CGTCGAGGATCTCTCTGCCCCTGTCGTCGTATCCGTATCCGGTGGTCCCGGCAAAGCAGCTGTCGCTGACCTTTTCCTCTCTGAAGGCGTCAAGTATCCTCGCGGTGTTGCGCAGGGCGGTCCTGTCTATATCGCGGAAGAGCTCCGCGAGGTCTCGTTCCGCTCTCCCGGAGATCTCTTCAAGCTCCGCGGGAGTCAGTCGTGTTTCATTCGTCATAAAAAAGCCTTTCTTTCGCGCCGGGGATCGCGGTCAGCCGCATTGGACCCGCCAGAAGTCCCGGATAAAGCCGCCGTCGTCCCCGATGATATCGAGTCGGCCGCCTTTTTCCGCGGGATTGAGCAGTTTCTCCGCCTCTAGTCTGCGCTTCGTCTGTCTTGCCGTCCCTTCGGCTCCGTCAAAGACGGGCAGTCCGCCCGACGCGGAACCGATCTCATCTGCGGCAAAGGGATAGTGCGTGCATCCGAGAACTATTCCGTCGGGAAAGCTCCCGGGGAAAGCCCCGCCGAGCAGCGGGCGGAAATAATCCGCCGTCACTTCCCGGTTCTCGATCATCGTCGACAGCCCCGGGCAGCCCACTCCGACCGCCTCTCCGCCGAAGGCGGCGCTGCAGTCGCGAAGCAACTTTCCGAATCTCTCTTCTGCGACGGTGGCCGGCGTGGCAAGGACCGCCACGCGCCTGCAGCCCGCCTCGAACGCGGGCTTGACTGCGGGCTCGATCCCGATGACTATGCGGTCGGGAAATAATTCTCTTATATGCTCGACAGCGGCCGCGGTCGCGGTGTTGCACGCGACGACGAGAGCCTTCGCGCCGAGGCCGAAGAGCATCTCCGCGTTGTCCGCGGCGATCGATCTTATCTCTGTGTGGGATTTCGATCCGTATGGCGCGTGCAGCCTGTCGCCGAAATATATGCAGTTTTCGCCCGGCAACAGACGCCTCACGGCTCTCAGAACCGACAGACCTCCCGCACCCGAATCGAAAAACGCAATCTGAGATTCCGGGGAGAGCGCCGCTCTCCGCTCATGTGTTTCTCTTTGATTATCCATCTTCAGTTCCGCACGGGATCACTCTGTGAGCGAGTTTACGATCTCTTTGAAGCGGTCTCCGCGTTCGGCGAAATTCGCGAACCTGTCAAAGCTCGTGCAGGCGGGTGAGAGCAGCACGGCGCTGCCCGGGGTCGCGAGCCCGGCGGCGGACCTTACCGCCTCGTCGAAGTCGGGCTCCTCAATAACTGTCAGGGAGGCGCCTCCGTCGGGTCTCTCGGCGGCAGCCCTTCGGATCGCGTCCTTTATCTGACATGCGGCCTCGCCGGTCAGGACGACCGCCGACGCCTTCTCGAAGAGGGCTTCGGCAAGCGGATCGAAGGGAACGTGCTTGTCGCGTCCGCCGCAGATGACGATCTGACGGCAGCTGAGGTTCGAGAGGGCCGCGACCGTCCTCGTCGGGCTGGAATCGATCGAGCTGTTGTAGAATCTGACTCCGCCAAGCGTCCTTACGAGCTCGAAGCGGTGCTCCACCCCTCCGAATTCGCGGGCAGTCTTTACCAGCACTTCGGGGTCGGCGCATCCGTCGGTCAGAGCCGCGGCGGTCATATAGTTTTCGATGTTGTGGATACCGGGGAGTTTGACGTCCGACATCGCGAAGAGTTTTTTCTCGCTCTTTCCGTCTGACATCACCGCGAAACCGTCCTTCAGCCAGACCGCGGATGAATCCCGCCTCCCGTTCGTTATCTCCGCGAACCCCTCGCCCGGCGCGCTGTGAGCCGTGAAAAAGGTAACGTGGCCGGAGTATCTCTCCGCCGCGGCCCTTGAAAGGGGATTTTTTGCGTTGAGAACGAGAAGCTCGGTACCGTCTCCGAATATATTGTATTTTGCCTCGGTATACTCCTCCATCGAGGTATGCCAATTGAGGTGGTTCGGAGTGATGTTCGTTATCGCGGCGCGATTTGCCGGTCCGTCCATCGTCTGAAGCTGGAATGACGACAACTCAAGCACCGCGGCGTCCCCCTCCCGCATCTCACACAGCCTGTCGAGGAGCGGCGTGCCGATATTTCCGCCGAGGAAGGTCTTCCTGCCCGATCCCGCAAGCAGCAGCGAGGTCACCGTGGTAGTCGTCGTCTTTCCGTCGCTTCCGGTGATCGCGAATATGTCGGCGGGCGTCGCTGAGCAGAACCACTCCATCTCGGAGGTGAGGAGAGCGCCTGCCGCGACCGCCTCGGTCAGCCTTCCGGCGTCGGGTCTGATGCCGGGAGAACGGAACAGGACGGTGCCGGGGGTGACCTCGGCGAGTTCCCCGTCGGAAAAGTATGCCGGCTCGGCCTCTGTCCTTATCCGCACACCGTCGTACAGGCCGTCTGCGGCCGAAAAACGGTCGGCGGATACTCCGAAGAGCTTCGCAAGAGAGGGAGCGAGGGCGGCGGCGGTCTTGGAGTCGCGTATCTCGAGTCTCCCGGGCGGGAGCATTCGGCGAAGTATCCCCGCGAGGGGGATGTTTGACACTCCGAGCCCGAGTACTATCGCCTTTCCGTCGGGACGGGACAGACGTTCTTTAATCAGCTTTGAGAAATCGGTCATTTCGGGTCCTTTACATATACATCGGTGCAGCGGAAAAAGCCGGTCCGGAGGGTGAGCCCCAGGATGACGGAGCCCTTCTCTCCGGCGGAATTGCCGCACCGGTTCCGCTTCCGGAATCCTTTTACTTATGATAAATAATTATACTTTATTTTTTCTTCGCGTTCAACCTTTTTCTTGACTTTGCGGCCGGATTCGGATAAAATAATATCAACGGAAAGCCGCTTGCCGGCGAAATAAGGAGAAGAAAATGAACAGAGAAGGTTTCAGATTCCAGGCTCACAGAGGCGACAGCGCCTTCTATCCCGAAAACACCCTCGTATCCTACAACGCGGCGATCGAGGAGGGATACGACGTTATCGAGCTCGACAACAAATTCACGTCGGACAACGTCTGCATCTGTCTGCACGACGGCACCTACAACCGCACCTGCCGGTACGACGACGGAACGCCTCTTGCGGACAAGACTCCCGCCGACGCGCTAACTCTCGAAGAGGTGAAAAAGCTCGACGCCGGTCTGTTCAAGGGCGAACAGTTCAGAGGCACGAGGATACCCACCCTCGAGGAGGCCCTTGATTTCATAAAAAGAGGCAGCGATCTCGCGGTAAAGTTCGACAACGTCTTCCAGAGCTTCAACCAGACAAGATTCGAGGAATTCTGCCGCGTCGTCAGGGAATCCCGTCTCGGGAAAAGAGCCGGCCTGACATGCAAGACCTTCCCCTACCTTCTCATGCTATCCGAAGCCTTTCCGGAGGCCGAGATGCACTACGACGGAAGCCTGACCCCCAACGTCCTGAAATGGATCGGGGACAACATAAAAGACAGGGCCACCATCTGGATCCCCTTCGACAACAAAGCGACATCCTGGTGCCGGGAGCGCAAGGCAGACCGCGAATTCTGCCGCGAACTTCACAACTACGGAAAAGTCGGCCTCTGGCTTCTGGCCGAACCCGAGGAACTCAGGATCTCGGTCGAAGAATTCGGGGCCGACATCATCGAGACGAACGGAACGCTCAAACCCGACGCACTGTCGGATCAGTGGCGGTACAGATAATATTTCGCTTTCTATGCCGCGAACCGGTCGGCCTCGGCCTGCCATTTGCGGCAGAGTTCGTCTGCCGGGAGTCCGGAAAGCCTGAGTTCGGTTCCTCCGGCAGCCAGATCTATATGCCAGCGGTTGGCGGGATTCTTCGGCGCCGAATACTCAAAAT
>JAGDAM010000123.1 GCA_017959485.1 Clostridia bacterium | reverse complement strand
GGTTTCTTCCGGCTCGCCGGTCGTTTCCTCGGGTTCTCCCGTGGTTTCTTCGGGTTCTCCCGTGGTTTCTTCGGGTTCGCCGGTCGTTTCTTCGGGTTCGCCTGTCGTTTCCTCGGGTTCGCCCGTAGTTTCTTCCGGCTCACCGGTCGTTTCTTCCGGTTCTCCCGTCGTTTCTTCGGGCTCGCCGATCGTTTCCTCTGGTTCGCCCGCGGTTTCCGCGGACCCTCCGTTCGTTTCCCCGGGTTCGCCGGTCGTTTCGTCCGGTTTGCCAGTCGTTTCTTCGGGTTCCAACGTGGTCTCTTCGGGTTCGCCCGCGGTTTCCGCGGACCCTCCGCTCGTTTCCACGGGCTCGCCGGGTATCTTCACGTCGTCGGTCTCATCCGCATACACCCCGAGCGAAAGCGAAAAAACCGAAAAAACAATCGCGAGCGCGACGGTGAGCGCAATATGTTTCACAATTTGCGTACGGTTCATCATTTTGCCTTGTTAATGAGCGGATCGACGGGAACGAACTCGGTCGAACGGCCGCCCGCCTCGAAAATGTCGAAAATTCTCCCTCCCCGGCGTTCGTCGAAATTTGACGGAGAATAACCCGCGCAGCCGTCGAGCGCGCAGAGAATGCCTCCGTATTCTCCCGAGAAGGTATCCTTGTGAAGATGTCCCGCGGCGATTATCTCGACGTCTCCTCGCTCGAGCATGGCGGCGAAGACGCCGCTGTTAACCATCGACGAATGCAGCCCCTGATCGGTAAATCCCTCAGTTCCGCAAATCTCGGGGTTCCGGACGACGCGGTCGAACTCATATGGGGGAACGTGCATGACGGCCATGGCGCGGACGGGACGCCCCTCGCGCTTTTCGAACTCTCTCGAACGCCGGACGTACCACGCAATCTGGTTGAAGGTGAGCCCGTCCCACTTTCTGCAGCAGGTTCCGTTTCCGGGAAGCACAAGCTGATCGGTCCCGATTCCCGGACGGTACTCGCGCCCCTTGTAACGGGTGTCGAATGCATAGATGACGTAGGCGGTCGAGTCGCCATTCGATGAGAGTATCGGGACGCAGTAATTGCTTACGCCCTCGACGCCGCGGGGAGAAATCCCCGAAACACAGTGCGGATATGAAGAATAAATCAAAGACTGCCTGCGGGGAGATACGTCTATATCGTAATCGTGATTGCCGAAAATATGCATCCAGGGAATCAGCTTCTCCTCCATCGGGAGAGTAAAGACCCTGAGATATTCCCTGAGTTCCTTCTCGGTTTTGAGCTTTCTGCCGTCGGCGTTGTCGCCGCCGAGGATGACAAGATCCGGATTTGCGTACCCGATCATCGCGCGCATCCCCTCGGGGGTTCTTCTGTCGTAATCCTGATGCTCCTGAACGTCGGACATCATAAGGATCCTGAAACGTCCGTTCTTGTTAAAGCGCAAAACCGGTTTCTTTTCAGCGGTTGTCATTTTTATCTATCTCCGATATGATAACATTATTGTTCATCTTATTATACCACATTCCAAACGCTAAAACAACACCGGAAGCGACATTTCCTGCGGCCGCGTCCGCTTTTTCGGATTAGGGGAGGAAATCTGTTGACAAACATGAAAAAAAGGGTTATAATAGTCAGGCAACAAAGCGCAGGTATAGTCTAATGGCAAAACTCCAGCTTCCCAAGCTGGCTATGCGGGTTCGATTCCCGTTACCTGCTCCGAATAATAAAGTCGGGGGCAACGCCCCCGACTTTATTATTCGGCCCGGCTAACCAGATTGGGATGAAGAACCGTCGTGTCAAAAACGCGCAGCGTTTTTACACGACCTGGCTCAGGCGCCAACCCGCTCGTTTTATTTACCGCCGCACGATTGCGCCTGAGCTGTTCGAGTTTCCCGTTACCTGGGGGCTGTAAAAAAAGTCGAACTTTTTTTACAGCCCCAGCTAAATTCGCCGTTCCGGCGAGCTAAATTATGCTTCGCATAGCTAAATTTGCTTCGCAAGCTAAATTCGGCTTCGCCGAGCTGATTACGGCGAATTTTATTTAGCTGTTCCGCAGGAACAATTTTGCTATCGAACGTAGTGAGATAATTTAGCTGCCGCGAAGCGGCTAAAGGCCTATGCTCAGCGCCAACCGGCAGGAACGATACTATGTGATGCGCTGAGCTGGGTTCGTTTCCCGTTACCCGCTCCGCCTTCGCTCTCATTTGCGCGACGGCCTACTTTCCCTGCTGACGGCACCAGGTATTCATAACGAAATCGACGGGCATAATTTTTACCAGTCTGACCTGGCTCCTGACCGGGAATCCGAGGATCGACACCTTCTTCTTTTTTCGCAGATCCTTCATCGCGCGCTCGATTACGTCGCGCGACTCGTACCATCTGTCGTAGTATTTCACCGTATCGTCCCTGACGGCGGTGTCCATAAACTCGGTCTTTATCCATCCGGGGCAGACGCACATGACGTGTATGCCCCGCTTTTTCAGTTCTCTTCCCAGACCGCGCGAAAAGCTGAGCACGTATGCCTTTGAAGCCGCGTAAACGTTCATATAGGGAACCGGCTGCCAGGACGAGTTGGAACCCATGTTGATAATATTCGACCCTTCGCCCATATAAGGCAGGCAGATCCGGCAAACGGCTGTCAGCGCCGTCGCGTTCAGATCGACAATGCCGGTCTGTTCTTCGAGGCCCATCTCTTCGAAAGTACCGAACAGTCCGTAGCCCGCCGCGTTTACAAGTACGCGCAGATCGGGTTTTTCCTCTTCGAGCATTCCGGCGATCACGCCGAAAGACGACCTGTCGGTCAGATCGAGCGGAAGCGGTCTGATCTTCGCGCGGCACTTCCCCTCCAGCTCCTCGAGCCGCTCGCGGCGTCTGGCCACGACCCAGATTTCGTCTAGTTCAAAATCGCGGTCGACGGCGTAAACGAAATCTCTTCCCATGCCGGACGACGCGCCGGTGATTAACGCAATTTTCATAACAGTCTCCTTCCGGATTTTTGACAACGGATAATTCCGTCATTATTGTACCATACGTCTCCGGTTTGCGCAATACGCTGTGACAAAAAACCGATTGAATAATCATTTTACTTATGGTATAATAATCCTGTAAAAGAACGTTTACGGGAGATTTGAAGCGATGGCTACGAAAAACAGATTCAGGACGGATAATTTCGCGAACGGAAGATACCCCGAGCGCCTGCTTGACTCGGTAAACGACGGAGTTCTGGCACTGCTCGGCTGCTGCGCCTGGTACGAGGCGGAACTGCAGCGGGGTATAGCTCAGGGACAGAAATGGATATACTCGAACAGTAAAGATTATTGCCCGCAGAACGGTTTTTTCGACGATATGGTAAAGTCCGGCCGGCACGGCGCCAACTGTGCGATGCCCGCGGGCTGGGCTATGGTCGACGTGGGCGCCGTCGTTCCCGGAATGCGCTTCTGGGGAGGTCGCGACTGCGAAATAGCGAGATACGACAGAGTCGCGGCGTTCCTTGAAAACGCCTGCGAAATCATGCATTACGAAGCCGGCCCGGCGTTTTCCGAGCTTTTCTCCGCCGGAAAGATCGAACCGGGCGATATATGTCTTTGCAAACTTCACACCTTCATCTATCTCGGCGAGGATCTCTTTTTTGCCGCGGGACACGACGGAAAATGGCACGAAGACCCCGACTCCGTCACCGACGACCCGCGGCACGCCGTTTTCGATTCCTGGGTAACCGATTTTTCCTCATCTTCAAACTATAACTGCAGGGTATATCACGTTCTCCGCTTCCGCGACGGATACGTCCCAGAGTTTTACCGCCGGTCCGACGGAAAACTCGTTTTCAATCCCTGCTTCCGGATTACCAACCAAACCTCGTCGCGGGAACTGATCAAAACCTCGGATTCTCCCGCCCGGCTCGACGGCTACCGCGTCGTTATTTCGGAAACGCCGTCGCTCAGCGAACTGCGCGCAGCCCGGACTGTGATCGCCGCCGCACGTCTCGTCACAGGGAAGGTCCTTCCGCTCGCAACCGACGCGGAACCTGCGTCGGAATGCGAAATAGTTATCGGAAAGACTTCGCGCGAGCTTTCCGACGGCGTCGTCTTCGCCCGCTCAAAATCCACCCCATGGAGTTTTAAGATACTGTCCCGCGGCAACAGAGTATATCTCTCTGGACTCGGCGAGGAGCCGGATCCGCAACCCTTCACAAGCTCCTACCGTCAGCTCAACGACGGCGGTCAGGGCACGTCTTACGCCGCGTACACCTTTATCGCGAAGTTCATCGGGGTGAACCCGGTATACTTCGATCACGACGCTTTCCCGGAAGACCCGGATCTTTTGTTGCCCGATAATATCAGTTACGTTTCGACAAAACCCGCTTTTGCCTCCTTCCTTCCGGTCGAGTCCTCGCCCGAAATGCTCTGGGCTATTCCGAGCTGCACCTCTCCCGAGGCGAATATGATGTGCTTCATCGTGAGAACTGCGTCGGGAGGCCTGATCGTCATCGACGGCGGCCGTCCCGGGAACGGGGAGCATATCGTCGAATGTCTTGAAACAATATCCGCCCCCCGCAAGCCGGAAGTCGACCTCTGGGTCTTTACCCATCTGCACGTCGACCATTACGGGGCTCTCGTCGAAATCGCGTCGGACCCCTCGCTCAGCTCCCGCGTAACCGTTAAACGCTTCTGTCATCACCTGCTCCAGGACGCATTTTATACCGACGTGTCCCGCGAAAAGATGCCACGCGCTCCCGAAACGCTCGCATATCTGCGAACCTTCGGGGAACGGCTCGGCGGAGCGACTCAGACGGTAGCGGCGGGCGACTCCTTCGACGTCGGCGAGTGCAGGATGACCGTCCTGCGCATTCCGAACGAGGAGGGCGACGCCTCGAGAATGAATATGAACGACACGAGCGTCGTCTACCGGCTCGACTGCCAAAATCTCTCCGTGCTCTTTATCGGAGACAGCGAATACGTCGCCAGCGGCGAACTGGAAGCGCTCGATCCCGCCCTGCTTCGCGCGGATATCGTCCAGGTCGGACACCACGGATGCGGCAACGTCTCGAAGGAGATTTACCGGCGCATCGGAGCGAAAATCGGTATCTTCCAGCTGTCGAACCATTACTGGTACAGCGACTTCGGCGAAGGACTCGGAACGCACAACACCGGAGTCACCCGGACGATCGCTTATCTGCGCACGCTCGGGATGCCCGCGGAACGCCTGCTCACAGATCTTGACGGGATAGTGTCTCTTCCTCTCTCGATCGGCATCGACGGGATAGTCTCATCTCTCGAACCGAAGGGCCTTTAAGTCTGCTTTAAGATGAAAATCCGTGTTAAGAAAAAATCCTGGCGGGAAGTCTCCGCGCTTCCGCCGCCGAAGCATAAAAATCCGAAGGTCTCAAGTCCCCTGCTCCGTTTTCTGATGAAGGCGCTCGGCAGATCCGACCTGAAGCAGACCGGCTTCGGTTACCGCTTTGAAGGGATCGAAAAGATCCCGGAGGAGCCCTGCCTGATCCTGATGAACCACTCGGCCTTCATCGATCTCGAAATCGTCTCGTCTCTGCTCTATCCGTCGCCCTTCGCGATAGTCTGCACCTCGGACGGATTCGTCGGCAAAGAGGGACTGATGCGCCGGCTCGGCTGCATCCCGACCGACAAATTCGTACCCGACGCCCGGCTCATCCGCGACGTCTCCTTCGCCTTGAAAAAGAACCGTACGCACGTCCTCATGTACCCCGAGGCCAGCTATTCATTTGACGGACGCGCCACCCCGCTGCCCGAAAAGCTCGGGTCTGCGATAAAGCTGTGGGGCGTACCTGTAATAATGATAAAAACCGAAGGCGCCTTCCTCCGCGATCCGCTCTACAACATGCTCCAAAAGAGGAAGGTAAAAGTAAGCGCTAAGATTTATTCGCTTGTATCGAAGGATGAGCTTTCATCGGTCACTCCGGAGGAGATCGATTCCCGGCTCGCGGCCGCCTTCGATTTCGACAATTTCGCGGATCAGCGGCGGCTCGGGATCAAGATTGACGAGCCCTTCCGCGCCGACGGGATCGAGCGCATTCTCTACCGCTGTCCGCACTGCGGTTCCGAGGGAAGGATCCGCGGCTCCGGAATATCCTTCGGCTGTTCCGCATGCGGCGCGTCGTACGAACTTGACGAATACGGCCGGCTGATACGCAAAGACGGAGACGCCGACTTCGGGTCGGTTCCAGAATGGTACGCCTGGGAACGCGATGAGGTCAGGCGTGAGCTTGAATCGGGAGATTATTCCCTTTCCTGTCCGGTAAAAATTCTCGTCCTGCGCGATTATCGCGCCGTTTACGATATCGGGCAGGGGCGGCTGTCGCACACCGGCGAGGGCTTCCGTCTCGTCTCGGACGACGGAGCGCTCGACTATTCGCAGTCCTCTCTCTTCTCCTATTCGCTTTATTCGGATTTCTTCTGGTATGAAATAGGAGATATGATCTGCATCGGCCGCGGCGGGTTCCTCTATTACTGCTTCCCCGACGAGGGAATTCCGGTCGCGAAAGCCCGGCTTGCCGCCGAGGAGGCCTATAAGCTTCGCAGGGCAGAAACGAGGAGTATGAAAAAATGACTCTGCACAGAATAAGAAGAGCCAACACCGACTGGTGGATTAACGAAAAAGCCGCCGTCGGCCCCGACGGCAGGACTTATATAGTTTATATCACCGACACCGGCGAGATTCATATCCGGCAGATCGACACCGTAAATCCGGGCGCCGTGTCGCGCGACTTCCGGCTGGCGCTGATCAACAGCTCCTATTCCGACGAGCACGACGCCCCGTCTATGCTCATCCTGCCCGACGGAAGGATAACCGTCGCGTACACCGGGCACGGCAAGCAGAACGCGATCAGATACCGCGTGACGCGCGAGCCGTTCGATATTTATTCCTTCGGACCGGAAAAGAAGCTTGATTACGGAGAGCACAGGGTCACCTACGCTCAGATCTCCTTCAACGAAAAGCTGGGTCAGATCTGGCTCTTCACCCGTGTAGACGGGACCAACTGGGAGTTCAGATATTCGGGCGACGCCGCCGAAAGCTGGAGCGAACCCGTCCGCTTTCTTGAGACCGGAACTGCGGGGAACAAAAAACTCTACTATCTGAACCTGCGAAAAGCAGTATTGCCGTCGGCTGACGGCCCCTGCGAGCGCTGGCAGTTCGCGATGTACGGACACCCGCGTTCCGACGATCACGTCATTCGCGCCGGATTTTTCGACAGCGACGGAAGTCTCTGCCGCGCGGACGGAGAACGCACCGGCTTCTCTCTCTTCTCGGGCGACAGTATCGACCGGGATGCGCTCGATACCGTTTTTTCGGCTCCCGGGGGACAGACGGTCCGTCTGCTTGAGGTTTCGGCGATACTGCCTTTCCGCGTCGGATTCTGCACTTTCGAAGCCGGAAAGCCCGAAACGATTACCTATTACCTTTCGCATTACGAAAAAGACGGCTGGGTGACGTCGGCGCCTATCTGCCGCGGCGGAGAGTTTCTCTCCCCCGTTACCCAGACCGACGGCTCCGAGACCTACGTCGGCGGAATGGCCTGCTACTGGGGAAACGGATTTGCCGGACTCCGTACGAAAAAGGGCTCGCCCGTTTACGCGGGCGAACCGATGACATCCGACAGGGTATTTATAGCAAGATTCGACGGGAATGCGCGGGTGCTTGAGAGCTATGTCTCATCCGACTACGGCAGGTCTTACAGATTAGAAAACACATTGCGATCGATACCCGAGGCCGAGCAAATAAAGATCTGGCGCCCGACCGTCCCGCTGTACGCCTCCGACGCGCTCCCCGTTTACTGGCACGAGGGAGTTTACGGCGGCTACGCCGGCGGCTGGCACTGCGACGCGGTCTTCTTCCGCGACTGACCGGGCCTTAATCCGCCGGGATCAGTTCGCCTGTCTCAAGATCGATCACGGCACGAAACGTCGCGTCTTGCGCTCCGTCCTGCCCGCGGCGCGTCACTTTGACCGCCAGCTGCACGTCTGAAGCCGGCGCCGCGTTGCTTCCCGGCGTGTCGATAAACTGACCTGCCTCGTATACGAAATGCGTTGTCTCGCCGGTACCGTCTGGCAGGCAGGATCTGAGGAATGATTCGTGTCCGAACATCGCGTCGTTTATTCTCTCCGAATACTCCCGCATCTCAGCGTATCCGAACTTATCCTGCGTTATCCCTTTTTCGTAACAGAAACTGCCCGGATTGAGCGTAAACGCTTCCCCGAAGCCTTCTCCGGCGACATAATAGATTCTGCCGGATTTTTCGGAAAACTTCGCGACGGAAGCATATCCTTCCTCCGGAAAAGACCGGTATTCACGCGTATCAAGATCGAAAACGCGGTACCTTCCCGAAAACACCGACGCGGCGGATCCGTCCGGGCGGACGTACTCCGGCCCACAGATCATACTTCCCGAAAAGAAGGAAACCGATTTCGGAATATCCGGCTCACGGCTGAGTTTCCCTTTGTAATAATCGAGTGAAAACACGTCCGCCCCTCCCGGATCGTCCGATGTGATCACGTTCTCTCCGAGATAGATTCTGCAGCTTGTCAGGAGAATACAGTATAGCGGTTTTTCGAATACGGCAAGCGTTTCTGTTTTCCCGCTGTCGAGTTCATACCTGTTCAGCAGGTATTCGGTTTTTCGGTCTGTCAGATCCTGTGAAACGAAGAACACGTATTTCCCTTCGACAGCGTATGTAGGCGTGAAGCCATCAGCGGAGACGTCAGCGGCGGTCCCGAATTCCCCGCCGGAGAGAGACAAATATCTGATTTCAAGATCAGTACCGGTTCCGCATCTAAAAAACACGGTTCCTTCGACGACACAGATAACATCGATCATTTTTCCCGAAGCGGCGGGACAGAAAGACGCGATATCGTGAGCGCATACCGGATCGCGGCATACGCATTCCGTCTCATCCGTCTCTGAATATCTTATCATCAGACGCCAACCGGTCTTTTCAACGATATCGTCCGGTCTCTCCGGAGTAACCGGGGAAAAATAAACGAATTCCTCGGTGAAAAAGCCGTATTCCGCGGTTGAATCGGGATAGCGTATTACACGCTCTGACTGAACAGTATCCCCTGCCGAACAGCCGGACGCAATCAAAACTGCAACCGATGCAGCAATCATAACGGCGCACCGGACTTTTGAAACAAATCCGAACCGAAACGGCGATTTATTTATCTTCATTTTTAGCAATTACAATCTAATCTATAACTATTTCTTGAGACATTTGGAACACAATGGGATTCCCGTTCAAATCACAGTATCTGTCATCATAGGCATAGATACTGTGAGTCGAAACAAATGCAAATAACCCATACTCTTCATTCACATAATCATTTCCGTAAACCGTGGAAACCGCAGATGAACTATATGTGTAATTATTTGCATATGGGATATCCTCATACGCTGCGCCATTATGATAAAAACCTTCCGGGTCATAAAAATCGACTGAAACGCAAACTCGCTTGGTCAAGTTGTATATCAAATAACTTCGCCCAAAAGTTCGTGACTCAAAATCGGTCGGTATCGAGTTCCCGTCATCCCAGCCACCGCATTCTGAAACATACGTTTCAGCATAGTCATAAGGATAATATGGATCATTTTGATCAAAGTAATACCGCTGATTAACACTATGATAGTAATCGGTTGCACCGGCAAATAATAATTAAAACCGAAACAAAACAAATGCCAAGACAATAAAAGATTCAATACTGATTTTTTACATAAGAGGTTCACCTTTCATTTGATTTTTGATAAAATTATTATACGTATTTTATTTTATTATGTCAAGGGAAAACCAAAGCAATAATGCAGTCTTCTTCTAAAGCATGCGTTTTTTGAATCTGTAAACCTGTCCTGAAAAAACTCCACCCGTTGTCATCATCCGAAAAGAGGTCCGTTATGTTATTCTGGGAAACAAGAAAAACACTGTTCGGGCGCTTCGCTGTTACCGCGCTCTTAATAATCCTCGCGGCGAACGCCGCGCTCTCGCTGCACCGCGTTTCGGAAGCGGAAAAGACAGAGCTCGGAGGTCCTGCCTTCCTGGCGTCGCTTTACGCGGATTATCTCGAAGACCCGACCGAAGTTGACGAATACTATAAGGAACTCGTCGAATACCGGCGCAGTCACGCGAAAGAAGTCAGAGAAGCGGCCGCGGGCAGGGGCGACTACGTCGAAACTCGCGAGGCCAGATGGACCGGCGGCCTCTATACCGACGACGTGACGGTCATCACGGCGATGCGCTCCTTTATTCAGAAGCAGAAAGATTTTCCGACCGAGATCGAAAAAATAATAGAAAACACCGAAAAGAACCGCCGGTCGCTCCTGAATTCCGGATACGATGAAGATTCATACGAATACCGCTATCAGGAGCAGGCGGCGGAACTTTACCGGCCGGTGCTTGAAAACGTCCGTCTGTCAGGCAACTACGCGGAGGGATGGGAGATCTTCTATACCTTCTCAATCCCGGGGATTCTGTCGGTACTCGCCTCGCTGATCATCGGTTCGGCAGCGTTCATCCCGGACAGGGAGAGCGGAATGCTGCCCGTGGTAAGAGCGGCAAAAAAGGGACGGTTCTCCACCGGGATGTCAAAAACGGTATCGGTACTGCTTGCGTCGGTCGTTTTTTCGGTCCTGCTCACCGCGGAGACCTATTTCATCTTTAAAGCGACGGGGATGCTCACGTGTCCGGACGAACCGCTGTCGGCGCTCGAAACCTTCAGAAAGACCTGGCTGACGACGAGCGTTTCGGGATATCTGCCCGTGTTGCTGATCCAGCGGTCTCTCGCCGCAGCGGCGGCGGTGTCGGTCTCGGCCCTGCTTTCGGTTGTTTTTTACAATTACGTCATATCCTTCCCGGTATCGGCTGCGGCCGCCGGCGTCGCATACGCACTTTATACCGCGGCCGCGACGCCGATGTCGGAATATCCGGTCTTCAGCTTTTATTCGCTTGCCGAGGGAACGGTTCTCTTCCGCCGCTTCAACGCGCTGAACCTGTTCGGAAGTCCGGTTCTCTTTTCCTCCGTCTGCTTTGCGCTGTTCGGTGCGGCATCTCTCTTGCTCTGCGCGGCGTCGGTCGCGGTGTTTGTGGGAAGATCGCCCTCGTCGCGCAGGTTTTCGCTTGCTCCGCTGGTCGAAAAGATCAAAAAACGCCTATCCGGCATACTTCCCGCGCGCCGCTTGCGTCACACGCTGTCGCCTTCTGCGACCGAACTTTACAAGACCTTCGCATACCGTTTCGCCGGGATCGCGGCGGTCGCCGCTCTCGCTGCGGGACTTGTACTCTTTCAGTCCTCGGACGCTTTCAATGACGGCAGACGGTATTCCGAAAAACTGTTCGGCGACGTTTTCCTTGCAGAATACGCCGGAGAATGGACCGAGGAAAAACACGAGGAAATCCACCTGCGTCTCTCAGCTGCCGAAGAAATAATACAGCAATACGCGCTGAAAAGCCGGGACTATGAAAACGGAAAGATAACGAGGGAGGAATTCAGCGTCATTCAGGAAGAATACTCGAAAGCGAATCTCGAACTGCGGGCGCTTGAAAAACTCGCCGCGCGTTCAGATTACCTGAAGGCGCAATCCGAAGAAAAAGGGGTCACGGGCTCTTTCTTCGACACCCGCGGATGGGAGTTCTTCTTCGGCCGGTCGCCAGACTTCTGGCTCTTCGCCGCGATTGTGATACTGTCGTCCGGGATCTTCCCGGTCGAATACGGACAGAGACGGTTTGCCGATCTTTTGCGCTCGACAAAAAAAGGCCGGATGACTGTATTCGCCTCAAAGCTGCTCTCCGCGGTTGTCTGCGCTTCGATATTAACGGTAATCTCCGAAGCCGTAATGCTCGTCACTGCTTCTTCCCGGCTGCCGATGAAATTCCTGTCGGCGCCCGCGCTCTCGATTGAGTCGCTGTCATCCCTCGATACGGGAATAACCGTCGGCTGGTATCTTGTCCTGATAATCGTAACGAGAATTGCCGCGGCGGTGATACTCGCCGTCGCGACGTCCGCCTTCTCTTCCCTGACAAGAAGTCAGATTGCCGCCGCGGTTGCCTCCGCCGGACTCTTTCTCATCCCGTCGCTCGCCGAAAAAGGCGGCGCCGCCTGGCTGTCGCGCGCAGATTTTCTTCGCGTATTCGAAGGCGGCCGGCTGCTTTCCTGGTCAATCTCGCTCAAATCGCTTCCCGATTTCTCGGGTGCCGCGGCAATCTGCGTCGTCCTTCTGCTCGGAGCCGCGCTGCTCACCGGAGTGTCGTGCATGAGGTTTATAAGGAAAGCGTGAAGATAGGATATAATTCTGAATGAGAATTCAATTATGAATTATGAATGATGAATTATTGACTTCAAAAAAATCGTTCAAATAATATTAAGGCAATACCGCACAATTCGACGTGCACGTCTTGCCGGCCCTTTCGGCGCCTGTAGGGGCAACAGCGCACCATTTATCGTACGCATCCTGTCGGCCCTTTTTGTGCCTGCCGCGGCAACGGGGCAAAGCCACGT
>JAGDAM010000122.1 GCA_017959485.1 Clostridia bacterium | reverse complement strand
CGCAGAAAGCGGATCTGGGCATGTTAACACACCATATAGCGCCTATTATCAGTTAAATGAATATGGATGGCGCGTAACATTATTTGTGTCAAAAACAATTGGAAAAAGTCAAGAAGAATATCTTAGCGACTCAATAATCAATGATTACTATTGTTTAGGAAATATCACGATAAAAAACTCGAAGCTCACTGTTGATACTCGAACCTACGTTAGTAATGTTAACAAAATTGACTATGCTTACCGTTCTTTAACTACTCCTTTTTCTCTTACTGAACTGAATTATAAAAACTGCTTCACCTTCCCCGACTGTCCCGCTCCGCCTATCGTCTGCAACGGAAACATCGATCAGGTCAGATCATACTTTCTGAATCCAAACAGGATCCCCGATTATCTTTCGAAGATCGCCGAACTGACCGGCGCGCCCGACGGATGGTCGCTGCTCTCCGGGCTTGAATTCACTTTCATCCCGTCCGACGTCGAAGGAGGCCTGCCCGAGACTCGCACCGGAGAGGAGTGGGGCGCCGACGTTATCCTTCCCTCGGCGGCAAACCGCCGCAACTACGTCCCCTGGGTCATCGTTTACGAGCCGATGCTCTGCCTCTATCTTGCGCCGAGGCAGGGTTCGAACGTCCGTGAAAAGGCATTTCTGACCGCGACCGAGTTCGCGCTGGCGCAGGGGTTCGTCTGGAACTGGCACACGGTCGGAAGCGGCAACTCGCTGATTTACACCTGGAACGGACAAAGATACTACACCGGAATGCTCTCTCCGCAGTGCGTTCAGTCGATGGTATTCAAAAACCTCCCGTCGTCGGTCATGCTCGACCCGGCAAAGGAATGGTTCGGTTTTTCCGCGCCGGACAAGCAGCCGGGAGAGGCCTGGACCGCCGATGAAGTTATCAGATACGGCGGCTGGGGCATGGGCTTCCTGTCTCCCGCGGCAAGTTTCGATCCCTTAACCGACGTGCTTATACTGACGCCGGTAGAACCTTTTAACCGCGGAAACGAAGTTGAGACCGGCGGGACCGGCTCATACAGGCGCGGGACCGAGGTAATCTCTTCGTTCATTGTCGAGAACCTCTCCTGCCTTAACGTTACACCCGAAAGCGAATTGTATTTCTGCTACTCGGTCTACGAAAACTCGGACGACGAGGGCGATTCCTTCCTCAGCGGAACTATATCTCCTGTGACGCTGCCGGGATTCGCGGACGGATATATCTGGTTCAAATGGACGGTCCCCACAGATTTCGAGGGCGACTGCGTTATCGTCTGCAAAATCCGGAGCGAAGAACTCGGGGAGACTCTCGCCGGTGCCCGGCTGGAGGTTCCGGTGACGGATCCCGATGAGTCTCACACTCCGCGTCCGGACAGGGTCGCCGAACGGCCGGGTAACTTTGCCGAACCAGAGCCGCCGGTATCGCTGTCGGACAGCGCCTCATGGCATGAATGGACATACGCAGAAGGCAGTTTCGTCAAAAAAACCGGATCGGTCACGCTGAGCGCGACCGCATCTGCTCTTCCCGACCCCGAAATACCGTCGACCGAATATGAGAACGGACTTTACCGTATGCGGTCGGGATACGCCGTATACGTAACAGCGGAAGCCGCGGTTTCGCTCGACGGATCAACTTCCGCGGACGCGGTCACCGGTCCCCAGACCTGCGCCTTCTTCTTCCCCGAGTATTCGACCGGCACGGCGTATTCACGCGCCGCGGGCGAATACGAAACAGCGGAACGGGACGGGTGCGTCTTCCTACTTGCCGAGGCGCCCGGAGGAAAGCGGGCGCATTATACGCCCCTGTGGTATCCCGACGACGACACGGGCGGCGGAAACTACGTCGCGATCGCAGAAATAGGCGACTGCTGGACTCCGGCGGGACAGCTTTCCTGCCGCGCCGCCTCACCGGCGGTGTCGATAAACGGAAGTCTTTACGACGACTGGTATATTTCGTCAAGGTAAAATAACGGGCGGTAAAAAAGAATCTTTTTTACCGCCCCAATTAAATTCGCCGTTCCGGCGAGCTAAATTATGCTTCGCATAGCTAAATTTGCTTCGCAAGCTAAATTCGGCTTCGCCGAGCTAAATACGGCGAATTTAATTTAGCTGTCCCGAAGGGACAATTTAGCTTTCGAACGAAGTGAGATAATTTAGCTGCCGCAAAGCGGCAATTTAGCAAAACACCTGGGAAATAATAAAAAACGTCTGATAGTATTATGCTTGAAAAAGCAAAAGATTTTGCAGTCGAAATAATAAACACATGCAACGAAATTAAAAGAACGAAGCATGAATCTGTTTCGACCAATCAGCAGATTCGATCTGGCACATCTGTCGGAGCAAATATGAACGAGTCAACATACGGTCATGGGATTGCTGATTTTGTAGCAAAGAT
>JAGDAM010000121.1 GCA_017959485.1 Clostridia bacterium | reverse complement strand
TTCACGACCTTATCTTTGCCTACATCGCCAAGAAAGAAAATATCGAGGTCACAGACGAAGTACTGGACGATTACATAAACCGTCTGGTCAATTCTTACAGAGAGCAGGGCTACAGCTACTCCGCGAAACAGCTCAAAGAGATGTTTGAAGTCTACTACGGGCCCGACTACCTTAAGAGCGCCGCCCTCGACGAAGCGGTGATTCAGGCGGTTTACAGGGCCGCAGACATCACATATCAGCCCTGACGCGCATTCTTCAAAAGCAAAATAATAAAAACATACCGCACAGGCAGTTTCGGCTTCCCGTGCGGTATTGCTTTATTTACACCGATGAAAAACTCAGCGGTGAAGTTGCGGTTATTGTCAGCCGCCCCTCTTTTCTCCGTTGACGATAGCGCGGAAAAGCTTTTCCGACAGTTCGTAATCGGTTGTGTTCCTGCCGTTCAGAATCCCCTTCGTTCTGATAAATACGAGAGTATCCGGAGAAAAGTCCGAGAAAAGATCGGGATTGTCAAGATAGAGGCGCGTCTTGCAGAAAGGATACGCGTTCGCGTCGTAGGCGTCTTCCGGAGTGAAGCCGAGGACTTCGTCAAGCTTTCTTACGATTCCCGAAGCGGCGACTCTCTTATAAAGCCACGGCTCGGCTATAATGACCGAATATTCTCCCGCGACGATCAGATTGTCAAAGGACTGAAGCTCGGAAGTATTAACGTAATTATTGACTTTAATCACCGACGTGTCGGTTCGGGCTCTTTCCTCTCGGTCGCGAATCTGTTCCTCGCTGTAAATGTGCAGCGCGGCGATACCCGCCTCGTACCTGCCGTCCGATCCCGCGTCCGCGGGAAGATAATCGGCAATCGCCTCACGGCAGGCCTCAAAACCCGAATCCGCCATATAGCAGGACCCGGCGTACATTACGGTGATATCGGTTCGCGCGTTTGCGCAGGACTGACGGACTGTGACCGACAGCAGAACAATCACAAAGACCGCGGCGATTACCGCCCACTTGTGATAAAACCAGAAATTTCCGAGCCAGCGCAAAAACGCGGGTTTTTCCGCGACGATTTCGCCGTCCGACTCGATCTTGTCCTCTCTATCTCTTGTTTCTTTATCCTGCATACGTCCCCTCACTGATCTTTGCACCGGGCGGCTATCGCGTCCGCGACATCCGCAAACCCGGTTATACCGAGCCGCTCTCCTCTGACGCCCGGATCGATTTCCGCTTCTTCCAGGATTTCTTTCAATTCGGATTTATCAAAATCGGTAAACACGGCGGACAGCGCGTTAAGAAGGGTTTTCCTGCGCTGGCCGAACGCGGCGCGGATTACTTTGAAAAAGCATCCCTCGTCCGCGGGTGTGACCGGTGGCTCCTTGTGAAGACGAATCCTGACGACAGTCGACTCTACCTTCGGAGCGGGTATGAATTTTGACGGAGGAACGGTAAACAATCTCTCGCAGGTGCCGAAATAGTTAAGGTAAGCGGTAACCGAACCGTATTCCGGCTCTCCCGGGGCCGCGCAGAGACGGTCCGCCACCTCCGACTGAATCATGAGCGTTACAGATGCAAAAGGCAGCCTCGATTCGAGCAGCTCAAGTAGAATCGGAGTCGTTATATAGTAAGGAAGATTGGCGCATACCGACACACTGCCTTTCCCGAAAGCGTCTCCGAGAAGTTCTCCGACGTCGGTCTTCGTTATATCCGCGCAGACGAGCCGGACGTTTGAGCATCCCGACAGCGTATAGCCGAGCAGCGGAATCAGCCCTTTATCGATCTCGACCGCGACAACTTCGTCCGCCGCTGCGGAAAGCTCTTTTGTAAGAGCGCCGAAGCCCGCACCTATCTCCAGTACAGTCACAGGACGCAACAGGCCGTCGACCGAAGACTCGGCTATTCTTTCAACAATCGCCGGGTCTGTCAGAAAGTTCTGTCCGAGATTGTGTCTGAAACTGAGACCGAACACGGTCATAACGTCTCTTATTGTCTTAGGATCGCAAAGATTCATAAAAAACCTCGTTCAGCTTTCGAGCAGAAGAATTCTGTTGCAGACGTCGTTTGCGTCTCCCTCGCAGAGCGCCGGCAGCGTCACGTAGCTGATACCGCCGCAGTCGGAGATCCGTCCGGGATGATAGTGCCCCGCGACGCACGTTTCGACTCTTCCCCGCCCGGCGACGGATATGACGTCCCGTATTTCCCCGGAGTTTCGCAGCACGTGCCGGCTTTCGCATTCGGGATCTATCGGCTGATGAGAAAAGATTACGAAACGGTCTTCGTCGGTCGTCTTTTCAAAAAGGCGCCTCAGTCTCGCGGTCTGTCCTCCGCCGACGTATGAATTGCGCCAGTCGGCCCCAGGGCCGTATTTCTTCCCGTCGTCGGTAAAGCATCCGTCGAGAAAGACGAATATCCGGCTTCCGGCTCTAATCGAAAAAGGGAACGGCGGCGTCCCGAGACAGGAGTAAAAAGTATCGTTATCCATCTGCACGGCGTCGTGGTTTCCCGGAAGCGCGATAACGTCGGCTCCGGTTTCACGCATAATGCGCCCTGCCATCCAAACGTAACCGCCCGCCGAATAGGAAGGACCGCCGTCGCACACGTCTCCGAGGCAGATAATAAGATCGGCGCCGACCGCCCCGGCAATACCGCAGACCGCGGCGACCCTCGAAAGGCCTTCCGACGGACGTCTCTTTTTACAACTGACAAGCGCGGGACCGCAGTGCGGATCCGCGAAAACAAGCGTTTTAAACACCCGAATAACCTCTCATAAATACGTCCGAAAAGTTCTTCCCGGGGAGATATCCGGCCGAATACAGCGACTCGACCGCGCATCCGTATACGGGAGGCATACCTGAATCGAGAAATAAGGTATCGGAGGGGGATTTTTCCTTTACGGCGGACGCGTATTCGGGATGATTTACGAAAACGCCTCCGTTCATTACTACCGAAAGCGGTTTTCCCTCGCGGCGGCGCGCGGTCGAGACAAGCTCGGCAAGATCCGACGAGCAGTCTTCGAATATGCGCACTGCCGCGGCGTCTCCGAGCTTCGCAGCGTCAAAAACGCATCCCGCCAGGGCCGCAACGTAGGGACGGCCGAGTTCGTAAATCCTGTCGTAATCCTCCCAGCAGGGACGACCGATCTTTTTTTCCAGCAATTCGGAAAGAACGGTAGGTCCGTCTCTGCCGTCGTGCGCTCTCAGCGCCGCTCTCAGAGCAAGGCGCCCCAGCACGAATCCGCTGCCGCAGCTGTCGATATAATGTCCCCAGCCGCCGATCCTGTAAAACCTGTCGCCGTGCCTGACGTAAAGAGACGAACCGGTGCCGCATATCATCGACACGCCGTCACTGTGCCCGAGAACCGACGAAATAAGGCAAAGACCGTCCGGCTCGACCCGTAACGTTCCGGTGCCTTCAACGCACGACATCGCGTTCTGTACGGCCGGAGAATAGTGCTCAACCGTGGCAACCGAGCAGTAGGTCGAACAGACGGACCCTGCGGGAGCGTCTGCGAGAATTCCCGAAAGAGTTTCGGCGTATCTCTCGAGGCAGACGTCAAACGGTGCGTCTACCGGCGTTATTCCTTTGGTGAGCCGTCTTGAGACGATATTGCCTTCCCTGTCGAAAAGCACCGAATCGGCCTTCGTTCCGCCGATATCAACCGCGCAGAAAATCGCGTCAGCCATTTCGTGTCAGAGAAGGAAGACTCCGTGCTCCGAGCATTCCGCGACGGTTTGCTCCGGCCAGCAGGACGCCTGGACCTCGCCGATATGCGCCTTGCGCAAAAAGAACATGCACATTCTGGACTGACCTATTCCGCCTCCGACGGTATAGGGCAGCCGTCCCTCTATCAGCGCTTTGTGAAAAGGCAGCTCGGCCCTTTCGGGGCATCCCGCGCATTCAAGCTGGCGGATAAGCGATTCCCGGTCGACGCGTATACCCATGCTCGAAAGCTCGAGAGGCATTTCGAGCAGCGGATAATAAACTATAAGGTCGCCGTTGAGATCCCAGTCGTCGTAGTCGGGAGCGCGTCCGTCGTGAGGAGCTCCGCCGCGGAGTTTTCCGCCGATCTGCTCGATAAATACCGCCCCGTACTTCTTAGCCGCGGCAAGTTCGCGCTCTTTCGGAGAACAGCCGGGATAGGCGTCCTCAAGTTCCTGACTTGTAACGAAGGAAATCGATTCGGGCAGAAGATGCCCGATGAAATTGTAGTCGTCGGCGATATAGTTTTCTGTCTGTCGCAGAGCGTCGTAAATATAGTTTACCGTCTTGTGCAGATAGTCGCGGGTGCGGTCCTCTCTGCGAATGACCTTCTCCCAGTCCCACTGGTCAACGAAGACCGAATGAACGTTGTCGGTATCCTCGTCGCGGCGTATCGCGTTCATATCGGTGTAAAGTCCCTCGCCTACCGCAAAACCGTATCTGCCGAGAGCCATACGCTTCCATTTCGCGAGCGACTGAACAATCTCGTATTCGTTCCCCGGCACGCATTTCATATCGAATCCGACCGGGCGCTCCCAGCCGCCGAGGTTGTCGTTGAGTCCCGACGCGCGGTCAACGAAAAGAGGCGCCGACACGCGGCGCAGATTCAGCTGGTTTGCGAGATCGGTCTGGAAGAAGTCCGTGATCTTTTTTATGGCTATCTGCGTCTGACGCGCGGTCAGCGCCGATTTGTATCCCTCGGGAATAATAACCGACATTGTGTCTTCCTGCCTTGTTTAACAAAAATAAAACCGGGCTGTCCGGCCCGATCCCGTTCCTGGAGGTCGGGCGGCAGTACCTCCGCTTTGCCCGGGAGGAGCCGGAATTGTACCGCCTCCTGTTCCTGACCCGGCCCGGCGGCGCGATGGAGGCGCTGCGGTTTTCCCC